>JAUVON010000265.1 GCA_030599175.1 Desulfobulbaceae bacterium
GAAAGTGGTAAAATGCTTTCACAATGATGAAATCGCTTCGCTGTTATGAAAGTAATGTAACCGGAATTTGGGGTAGTGTCGACACTACTCCAAATCCCTCTCCTTTTGTGGATTATATGACCTTCATACAAGACAATAAGTACGGTAACCAGCGAGAGATGTCAAATTGAATTAAGGTAAGTACCTGGCAGCAGAGGATTTAAGATGAACCGTTTTTTATTTGATCCGTCCACAGTAGAGAATGATAGAGTATTCCTTACAGAAGAGGAATCCCGTCATATTTCAAGGGTGTTGCGGATGCGACCGGGTACGGAGATAGAGCTGTTTGACGGAGATGGAGCCGTTTTTCAGGCGGTGATTATGGAGACTGGCCACAGGGTTACGGCCCGGGTAGGACAATGCATCAGTAAAGAGGAGATACAGGTAATACCTGTCTGGGTGGCGCAGGGCTTGCTTAAGGGAAAAAAAATGGACATGGTGGTGCAAAAGTGTACAGAACTTGGTGCTGTCCGCTTCAGTTCTTTTGTCAGCAGCCGATGCCAGGGTAAATTAGATGAAGCACAGAATCGTAAGAGACAGGAGAGGTGGCAGCGCATAACAATTGCCGCATGTAAACAGTGTATGCGCATATCTCCCCTGGTTCTTGATGAAATCGTATCTTTTTCCGATCTGCTTGAATTATGCGAAGAGGGTTCAAATCCATTACGCCTGCTTTTCTGGGAGGAAGAGAAGGTTGCACGGCTGGCAGACTTGCCTCCATTTGATCAGTTTGATTCGGTATCCCTTATCCTGGGACCTGAGGGCGGGCTGACTGTGGAGGAGGTGGAATTGGCAAGGTCAAAGGGCTGGCGTACCGTGACTCTTGGTGAACGTGTATTAAGGGCGGAAACAGCGAATCTTTCCGCGGTTTCAATAGTGCAGTATCTGGCCGGAAACATATGATGGCCTATTCCAAACCCTCTATTTTGCAGCAGTCATCCAGGGTGGTGACGCTTGACCGGGCAATTGAAAGTTCTCACCGGATTATTGATGTGCGTTCTCAGAAAGAGTTTTCAGGGGGGTCAGTCCCTGAAGCCGTCAATATCCCTCTTTTTGACGATGATGAGCGGGGGGTTATTGGTACCCTGTATCGTCACGGGGGGCATCAGGAAGCAGTGGATAAGGGCTTTGAGCTTGTTGAAAAGAACCTTTCCGCCCTGGTTGAATCCTTTCTGCCATATAAATCTACTCCTCTCACTATTTTTTGTGCAAGGGGTGGTATGCGCTCCCGTTCTGTTGTGAATCTTCTTGGGCAGTATGGTTATGACGCCTACCAACTTGAAGGGGGATATAAAAAATACAGGCATCATGTTCTCAAGTGCCTGGATCGGTTTCAGCCAGAACTCATCGTGATTCATGGACTTACCGGCACCGGCAAGACCCGCATCCTGCAGGAACTCGATAACATAATTGATCTGGAAGATCTCGCACAGCACCGCAGTTCTCTGTTTGGTGCCATCGACAGGAATCCAAGAAATCAGAGAGAGTTTGAAAGCCATCTTTTTCAAACCATTCAATCCCTGGGTGACGAGCCCTATTTTATTGAAGGAGAAAGCCGGAAAATCGGTAGGGTCTTTATACCCAAGCCATTGGCTTTAGCAATGAAAGAGGGAACCTATGTTAAGGTAGACTGTTCCATGGAAACCAGGATTAAGAGGATAATTGATGATTATCCCGTGGCCGATGAGAACACTCTTATAGAGCTTGAACGGATATTGAATTCCCTGCGCCGAAAGATGGGCCACAGGGAGATTGACAGACTTTGTGGTTTACTTAAAGAGAGAAACCTTACAGAGCTTGTGCGGACTCTGCTTCTCGACTATTACGATAAAAGGTATGGTAACTGTATGAAAGGATACAAGTACGCCTTTGAACTTTCTTCCGAAGATATTAGCGCAGCCGCTGTTCAACTGACAGATTTTCGGATTTCTTCTGTCAATTCATTGCGGAAATAATTTTCATCACCATGTCAGAACAATCCAAATCAGATAAATTTAAAAAAATATGGATTCTCGGAGCCGGGAAATTTGGTCAGCTGGCACTGGAACGGATAATCCGTCATCTTCCTGAGGTTGAAATTACTTTGGTAGATAACAGGGTACAGGAAACCGGTGCTAAAGGAGCGACCGTCGTCTGTGAGGAGGGGATCAGCTGGCTTGCAGACAACATGCAGAGAGAAGAGACTGTCGACATGATCATCCCGTCTCTGCCGGTTCATATGGTGGCTGAATGGCTGAAACTAAAGAGTAGTACAAATTATGGAGTCTCAGCTGTTCCATTGCCAAAGCACCTTGTTGCAAGACTCCCTAATCCGATTAAAAATGGTGACAGTCAACTCTACCTCAGCCACGCAGATTTTCTCTGCCCTGACAATTGCGGGGAGCCGGAACTGTTTTGTACCTACACCGGTAAGGAAAGAGCAGAGGACATGTTCCACCTCCTTGCAAATATCGATGAGTTACCCTATATCCCCTTTGTCGTTCGCAGCTACCAGCTTTTACCCGGGGTAGGGGGAATATATCCCAAAGATATGTGGAATCTATTGGATCGTGTGAATAACTGTCTGGATAAGCCTCTTCTCATAGTGACGGCCTGTCGCTGTCATGGGGTTCTGGATGGGCTGCAGTTTGGGCCGAAGCGTGTATAGATTTGACAATCAGCGGGTTATTCTTACAGATGAAAACTATTGACTCCCAACTTGCTGTTTTGTACTGTTCATTCTGTCTGTCCCTCACATTCGCTTGTCACACTAGCGATTACTTATGACTGCTTTGAAAAGGCAATTTTTCAAGGTAGCCTCACCGTCTGTAAGGAGGAATTTATGAAATTAAGAGCATTGATACTCTGTTTTTTGTTTGTGCCGTCAGTTGCTTTTGCAGCTTCGGACGATCTGATTGCTGCTGCTAAAAAAGAAGGTAATGTGGTTGTCTACTCCATCACCTCCAGGATTGCAAACGCTGCCAAAAGCTTTGAAGAAAAATACGGGATTACAGTAAGCGCATACAACTTAAAAGATTTTGAGCTTATAGAGAAGGTCTCCCAGGAAGGAAAAAACAATATTTATGGGGCTGATTTTATTATTGCCCAGGATTCGGGTCGTGTTTTCGGCGAAATTATAAAACCCGGTTACGGGTATAGTTATGTCCCTGAAGCCATGAAGGACATTATTCCGAAAAAATACCAGGAGCCGCTTTACTTCAGCTTTATTACCAAGGTGTTTACATATAATTCAGAAACATTCGTCTTTCCGCCTGTAAACAATGTGTGGGAGTTGACTGAAAAAAAATGGGCAAAGAAATTCTGGTTTAAGGATCCACTTAAAGAAGGGGTCAATGCAAATTTTCTGACAATGGTGACATCTAAAGGAATATCCGACCTGTTGGCAGCGGCCTATGAAAGCCATTTCGGCAAGAAGATAGTCCTGACAACCCCTAATGCCGGTTACGAGTGGATTAAGGGTGTTATCAATAACCAACTGGTGATGTTTACCAGTGATACTAAAATGGCCGGCGCCCTTGGTGAAAAAGGGAAAAATATTGGAGCAGTTTCCCTGGGAACCTATTCCAAGCTAAGGGCCAGAAAGAAAAAAAATCTGGCACTGATGCCAATCATGGGTATGGAACCTTTTGCCGGATTCTTTTACCCCAGCTTTCTGCTGATTCGTGATAACGCGAAAAATCCCAATGCAGCAAAACTGTTTATCGAATACCTGCTGACAGCAGAAGGATTTAAGCCGTGGTCGGGTTCCCTGGGTACCTATAGCTCCAACCCGAATATTAAACCGTATCCCGGAGATAATTCTCTGGATGTCTGGTCCCGGATACTTGTTCTCGAATCCCCTGAGTTTATTTTTGAACATCGTGGGGAAGTTGAAGAATTCTGGAATAGTTTAGTCTATTGATAATATTATAAAAATCTATACTTTTGCTACCCCGTCACTCCTGCCAGCGCGAGAATGACGGGATGGCGAAGAATTTGAACTTTAGATGACTTTCAGACATGGTTATAAAAGTTTTTTTCGTAAGCCGGAAAATGTCATACTTGTCTGTCTGATAACGATCCTGATATACCTTATTCTGGTACCGCTATTTTCAATCGTCAATGACACCTTCAGGGTTCACTCGTCCGAGTTGATGCGGATTAAGGGAACCACCGCAGGAGATTTTACCACCTACCACTGGAAATCCATTTTTGCCGGCAAGTACAGCAAAAATATTTTCTACCAGCCACTTTTCAACACACTCTGGATATCTATAACCACCTGCTTCATTGCTATCTGCATGGGAGGTGGCTTTGCCTGGCTGGTCACCCGAACCGATATTCGTTATAAAAAACTCATCTCCAGCCTGTTCATTCTGCCATATATTATGCCCTCCTGGACCCTGGCCATGGCCTGGCTCAA
>JAUVON010000244.1 GCA_030599175.1 Desulfobulbaceae bacterium
GCCTGCGCGGGAATGACGAAATGGCGAAATATTTAAGTTTTTATGAGACCATCAAATTTAACAGTTAATCAAATGCGGCAGAAAAAGTTACTTCCTTTGGGAGATCTTCCTGGGACGATTAATAGCCAACTTCCGCATACGACCGCGCAAGGTGCTGGGGTTGAGACCAAGCATCAGGGCTGCTCCTGATTTCCCCTCAATAACCCAATCAGCACGCTCCAGAACGTTCAAAATATGACTTGACTCAACCTCTTGCAGGGTTCTGTTATCTCTGGTTTTATTCTTTTTCAGGTCCCGCAGTCGTCTGTTTTCCCTCAACGCCTCATCCAGCTTTTCCTCAACTTCTTTAACCTTTGATATGTCCGGCTCAAAGCAGGCCAGGTATTCCTTATTGTTTATTGTGACTGTTTGTGCGTTTCCTGCAAAAGAAGTTTTACCCGAATCTCTCTCAAGGATATTTTCAGTCGCTTTTTTTACAGCCATACTGGACTCAGACGGGTCATCACCAGCACGCTGGTTTTGCAACTCCTTACTGTTATAGCCATAGAGTTGCTCAACATTTTTATTCCAGCGAATGCAATATCCATTTTCGTCATTGAGCCAGAATTGTCCGGGAAACCCATCCAGGAGAATATCCGAAAAAACCCGTTCTCCCTTCAGCCACCGTTCCTTTTCTTTTACCTCACTGAGATCTTCAATGGCACCATCGAAAAACGTAACCTGTCCCTGCTCATCTCTTGCGGTCTTTGCTGTGACAGCACCCCAAAATAACTGTCCATTTTTCTTCTTGAATTTAAAAACTTTTCGCCTTACCTCGCCCCGGGACAACAACTCATTGGTCAGGGTTTCCCTGTCATCGGGGTCCCAGTATATTCCATCAATCGGAATTTCAAGAAAACTTTTTAGATCCCTGTAACCAAACATTTTTACCAGGGCAGGGTTGGCCAGAACAAAATCACCGGTAAAAAATGGCGTACTGCGAAATATGCCAATGGGTACGTTGAAAAAAATAAATTTTCTCAACTCATTTGAAACCTTATTAGAAGGAGATGTTTGCTCAGATTGTTTACGATCCTGTTGTCCTGGAGATTCCTGCCTGTAATTATGCATAGCACCTTTTTAAAGTCTGTTTACAACAGGTCACTTGCCAATTCGGCCAACTCCGGACGTTCCCTTTTTTGCAAATAAATATGGGCGTAGAGTTTCTGTCCCTGCATCTTACTGATGAGGAAGGATCCTGAGGCCATTGGAGTTACTGTCAAGATAAGGATGATCCTTTTCTGAAATCAGTGAAACATATCACTATTTTTTCCAGAATGCCGGATAAAAAATAACCAGGGCTGAAAACATTTCAAGTCTTCCCACCAGCATGTTCCATGAGAGAAACCATTTTCCCGTATCGGAAAAAAACGCATAGTTTTCACTCGGACCGATATCGCCAAAGCCGGGTCCTATATTCATAAGGGTGGCAACTATCGAACTGGTGGCCGTAAGATAGTCTAAATCATCAATAAGTATCATGACGCAGCCACCAGATAACACAAGAAAAATATTTATAATAAAATAACAGACAGCAAGGTCAACAATAGAGGCTTCCACGGGACGGCCATTGAGGCGAATAGTGCTAACGGTCATGGGCTGAAGGAAGATTCGCTTAATGGTGGCATACATATATTTTATAATAACAACATAATGAACCACCTTTATGCCGCTTGTTGTAGATCCGGCACACGCCCCGATGAAACATACCACAATAAGAAACATTTGTGCGGATTGGGGCCATAGTTCATAATCGGTTGTTGTAAATCCTGTAGTCGTAAGGATGGAAACCACCTGAAATGTCCCGTAACGGAGGGACTCCCAGAAACCGTTGTGGGTTGTATTAGTCCAGAGAATTAGACTTACGGATCCACAGAAAAAGAGCAGAAACCCCAGATACCAACGGAACTCCGTATTCTCCCGAACCTGCTGCCATTCTCCTTTGAGCATCATGTAAAATAGAACAAATGTAACGCCGCCAAGGATCATGAACAGTATGGTGACCCAGTCAAAATAGGCGCTGTTATAGTATCCCATACTTGCATTTTTGGTGGAGTAACCTGATGTGGAGACGGTGCCGAAGGCATGACAAAGTGAGTCAAAAAGAGACATATCGCCCAGGTAGAGGAATATGGTCTGAAGAAGGTTGAGAGCCAGATAAATTCCCCAGAGCCAGACCATGGTATCTTTGTTTCTGGCCATGAACTTGTCTTTTGTAATCACCTGCCCCGGACTCGACTCAGCCCGAAAAATCCTTACCCCGCCCATGCCATGGGGCAGAAAAATGAGGGTCAATGTTAAAAAACCCATGCCGCCAAGCAGGTGTGTCTGACTTCTCCAGAAAAGCAACCCATGGGGCACTGCCTCAATATTTGTAAGAATTGTTGCACCGGTTGTAGTATAGCCGGACATCATCTCAAAAAAAGCATCTGTAAAGGAGGGGATGGCACCGTAGATTACAAAGGGAAGTGTGGAAAAGGCGGAAATAATAACCCAGCCGAAAGTCGCAATAAAAAGACCATCCTTAATATTCAACTGGTGATTATTACGAAAAACCCTTTTCAGCGGCAAGCCGATTGCTATAACAATAGCTGCCGCTATACAGATAGCTCCCAGATCGTCCTCGCCATACAGTCCTGAGCAGATAGCAGGGAATACCATGGAACTGCCGGTCACCAGCAGGAGTGTACCCAGAACATTTGCAATTGAGGTAAAATTCATAAGCAATGCATAATGTTTATATGAAAGTCATGTAAAACTTGGAAAGAAAGGGGTTCGAAGGTGTTAGACTGATCTGGCTGCAGAAATAATTTCCTGCTGCATCAGCTCTATCACCTTTATCGGATTTTTCACCTTTGTGATCGGACGACCGACAACCAGATGGCTGGCCCCATTCCCTATTGCCATCCCCGCTGTGACTATACGTTTCTGATCATCTCCCAAGTCAGATTTTGGATCAAGCCGTATACCAGGCGTTACAATTAGTAGTTTTTCTCCCAGCTCATTCCTCATCTTTTCTGCCTCAAGACCTGAAGAAACGACTCCGTCACACCCCAGCTCCATGGCTCGTTTCGCCCGAAAGAAAACCAGATCTTCAACCGACTGCGTCATCCCCATCGCCCGCATATCCTCTTCACCAAAACTGGTCAATACCGTCACCGCGAGGAGCTTCATATCGCCGCGAGCTGTAACCGCCGCTCGTATTATCGGATCGTTTCCATGGATGGTTGCAAGAGAAACGCCCCTGTTATTTACCTGTTCTACCGCCAGCTTGACCGTCTCCGGAATATCAAAAAATTTAAGATCAAGCATCACTTTATGTCCACGATTCACTATCCAGTCGACGGTTTCAAACCAACTTGCCATAAAAAGCTGCAATCCAACCTTGTAAAAGCTGACATGGGATTCACATTTTTTTACAATTTCTTTAGCCTGTTCAGGATGTTCTACATCGAGAGCTATAATTATTCTTTCATTTAAAGGTATGCTACTGCTGCTCACTGGGCATCTCCATTATTTTTCAGTAGTGTCCGGTTTAAATCATGAATCTATTTTCGATGCTTTGCAATTTTCTAACCTGACACTACTGATTATTTTTGGGAAAACCTTACTTGTTATTCCCGTCTTCTGCAAGTTTGGCAAAAATCAGCTCACACTGTTTGGAGACAGAATCCACATCATATAACCGGGGAATCAACTGCAAAATCTCATTAGCCTTGACCTCTTTTTCCTGTAACTGAGTTTTCACCACAGTCTTCTGAAAAAGCTGCTCCCCTGTCCGGGCAATTTCAGACCAGAAATCCTCCTCTGTCCTTTTTTTCCGACAACCTTCCCGTACCTTCTCCAACCACTTCTCAAGCGGATTCAGTTTTTCAGGTGCAGCTGCCATTCTTGATTCAGACATTACGGTTGCACCCGAACTTTTTTCTGCTGACCTGAGGATAGTGGCAGTCTTCTCCAGCCTATTTTTTTTCGTTGTCACCTGATCATGCTTCTGTTCCACTGCTATTCTTTCATACGCCGCACCGGATCCTTCCTGGGAAACGGCCTCATCACCTACCACCTCAGCATCGACACCCGCTGCAAATGAATTCTCAGCCTCTTCAGCCATCTGCAGAGACGGCTTTGGTTCTTCGGCCAGGCGACCCGGCAGAGGATCATGAGGAAGGTTAAGAAAAACAGCCACTGATACGGCAACAGCAAGACCCGACCCAATCAGGGCCAGGGGTTTTCGCTGCATCAGATTGACTATCACTCCTTTTTTCAGAGGAAAGCCCTTCTGAGTCTTCAAGGAATACCACTGTTCATAACATTGCCGACAATCAGACAGGTGTACCCAGGCCCTGTCTTTTTCTCCGGCAGAACACCTTCCCTCCACCAGCTGTGCCATTTCTTCATCAGCCAGGCAGCTGCTGACACCATTCTTTTTTTCAGCAGCCAAAGCGATAAGGGCAGCCGCCTTGCGTTCTCTTTTGTTTTTAGTAAAGTTCAATTCTGCACTCATAATTGGTCAATTCATAAAACTGTGACTCTTTATTTATTGACGGACAAAGCTTCGAAATGTGCTTAATCCTGAAGAAAAAGCAACAACTCCTGATCAATCCCGACCCGCTCAAACTCCCGTCTTATCCGTGCCATGATACGGCGCATTCTGCCATGGGCCTGATACCGTGTCTGACCAAGCAGACGACCTGCAGCAGCTACTCCCAGGTCATCCTGAAAACAGAGCTTTAAAAGCATCTTGTCCCTTGGTTCCAGCTGAATCTGCAATCCC
>JAUVON010000312.1 GCA_030599175.1 Desulfobulbaceae bacterium
GAAGAAAAACCCGGCTGGTGGGAATCGATGGTCGGCCCGGGAAAAGGCATCGACACAGACAAGTACTTTGTCATCTGTGCCAATATTCTCGGCAGTTGTATGGGCTCGACAGGGCCAGGTTCACATAATCCAGAAACCGACACGCCCTATGGGCTCAATTTCCCTATGGTGACCATCGGAGATATGGTGAGCACCCAGAAAATTCTCATGGATCATCTCGGCATCCGAAGGCTCCATGCAGTAGTGGGCGGATCCATTAGCGGCATGCAGGTTCTCCAGTGGTCTGTTCGGTATCCGGAGATGGTTCGATGTGCAATCCCTATAGCAACAACAATGCGCCATTCGGCCCTGGCGATAGCCTTCAATGAAATTGCCAGGCAGTCTATTATGGCTGATCCAAACTGGGACAACGGTAACTACTATGGTAAATCCCGGCCGGATATGGGCCTTGCGGTCGCCCGAATGGTGGGTCATGTCACATACCTGTCCGATGAGGCGATGCGGCGCAAATTTGGCAGACGACTGCAGAATAAGGAAACTTTTTCTTTTGGTTTTGATGCCGATTTCCAGGTTGAAAGCTACCTCCGTCACCAGGGTATTAAATTTGTAAATCGATTTGATGCCAACTCTCTTCTCTATATTACCAAGGCTGCAGACTACTTTGATGTTGTAGAGAGTATGAATAAATCAGGCCCGGCAAATGATACTCGGCAGGATAAAATTAAATATCTTATCGTTTCCTATACTTCTGACTGGCTATATCCGACATATCAGGCAAAAGAGCTGGTAAAAACTTTAAAACGTACCGGCCAGGATGTAAGCTTCTGCGAGATCGAGGCAGACTGTGGCCACGACGCCTTTCTCATTCCAGACGACCGGCTCAGCAAACTTATTGGGGGGTTCCTCAATGGTGTTGCCTGATACAGAGAGAATACGCTTTGACCTGCAGATTATCGGTTCCACAATCGAACCAGAGAGCAAGGTGCTGGATCTTGGATGCGGCAATGGTGACCTGCTCGCCTGGCTTGAGACTCACAAAGGTGTACGATGTACCGGAATAGAACAGGACAAAGAAAAAGCTGCCCACTGCATCGCCAGAGGATTAAGCGTGCTGCAGGGAGACTTGAATGAAGAGGTAGACGACTATCCGACCGGCAGCTTTGACTATGTTATCCTCAGCCAGACCCTGCAACAGGTGTTTGAACCAGCACAATTGCTCACATCTCTCGCCAGGATCGGCAGGAAGGTTATTGTCAGTTTTCCAAACTTCAGTCATTACACTATACGGCTGAAGCTTCTGTTGGCAGGGTGTGCACCAAAAAACGATCAGCTCCCCTATTCCTGGTACGACACTCCCAACATCCGGGTTATTACCTTAAAAGATTTCAGGAAATTTTCCCGTGATGTGGGGTACACCATTGTAAAAGAATTAGCCATCAACACCAACCCTGCAAGCAGTGAAGGGCATGTTGTCCATTTTTTGACAAACCTCCGTGCAACATACGGCATTTTTGTCATCGAAAAATCACGATGAACTCGTAAAAAGGTCATTCAAAGGGTTAGATGGCTAAGTCAAATCATAACTATTCAGCATCAGGAAAGGCCATGCCTCAACAAATAAGACCCATTTCAGATACAGTTTTTTCTCCTCCCCAGTGCGATCACATTCTTACCTCCAATGCCAGTCGACACGATAAAGTCCCTGAAGTGGTAAAAGAATTGCTGACCTCATGGAGCACCAAAGAATGCTTTAATCATATAAGCCCTGTATCCATTCCTTCCCAGGAAAAAATTGTGGCAATTGTACTCCAGGCACGACGCATTCTCTTTCCCGGATATTTCACCAGGACAAAGCTCCATGCTGCCAATCTCGAATATTATATCGGCAAACAGACTACTGATCTATATGACAAATCTGCCGAACAGATCACCATGGCTATCCGCCATGACTGCAGGAGAAACGAACTGGACTGCACCAATTGTGATGAACAGAGCCATCGTAAAGCCCTGGCATTTATTCAATCGCTTCCGCAAATTGCGGCAACCATGGCAACAGATATTCGAGCCACTCTGGATGGCGACCCGGCCACCTCAAGTCCTGATGAGGTGATTTTCTGCTACCCCGGTCTTCTGGCGACTCTTACCTTCCGTCTGGCCCATGAACTATATTTACTTAATATTCCAATAATTCCCCGGATCATGACGGAATATGCCCACAGTCTGACAGGTATTGACATCCACCCGGGTGCAACTATTGGGCCCGGATTTTTCATCGACCATGGCACAGGAGTTGTCATTGGCGAAACCACGGTCATCGGCAAAAATGTTCGCATCTATCAGGGGGTCACCCTGGGTGCACTGTCTCTGCCCCAGCATGCGGGCAAAAAAATGCGCAACAAAAAGCGTCATCCAACCATTGAAGACAACGTTATTGTCTATTCCAATACCACAATCCTTGGCGGTAAAACGATCATCGGCAAGGGATCGATTATTGGCGGAAATATCTGGATCACAGAGAGTGTTGCCACCGGTACAAAAGTACTGCTGAAACGCCCTGAACTGATCTATTCCAATTCACAATAGCATCAACATACAAATCTTTTAAAATATAGAGGTTATTCCTATGGTTACAAGTCTAATAGCAAGCTTTGGCAACACCCCTCTTCTCTCTCTTGATAACTTTTCAGCCGGAACAGGTGCTCTCATTTTTGGAAAACAGGAGTCGAGAAACCCGATGGGCAGCGTCAAATGCCGTATCGCAGTTTCCATGATTGAAGCTGCAGAAAACGAAGGTCTTATTAATGAGAATAGCACAATTATTGAACCAACAAGTGGCAATACCGGCCTTGGACTGGCATTTGTCTGCGCTGCCCGAAATCTCAAATTGATCCTTACCATGCCGGAGAGCATGAGTGTCGAGCGCAGACAACTGCTCAAACATCTTGGAGCAGAACTGGTGCTCACCCCAGCTGCTGACGGAATTAAAGGTACAATCGCTGCCGCCGAGCAGCTCCTGGCAGATACACCCAACAGCTTTATGCCAAATCAGTTTCAAAACCCGGCAAACCCTGAAGTTCACAGGAGAACTACGGCAGAGGAAATCTGGAGAGACACTGACGGCAAGATCGATATCTTCGTTGCCGGCGTTGGCACCGGCGGCACCATTACCGGTGTATCCGAAGTACTGAAAGCCAGAAACCCCGGAATGCAGACCATTGCTGTGGAACCCGAAGATTCTCCAATCCTGTCAGGAGGAAAACCGGGACCACACAAGATTCAGGGTATCGGTGCCGGTTTTATACCAGCTGTTCTCAACACAGACATCATTGATGAAGTGATTACTGTAAGCAACGATGATGCCTTTACCACTGCAAGAGAACTTGCAACCCGTGAAGGAGTGCTCTGCGGCATTTCCAGCGGTGCCGCAGCATGGGCTGCCAGGCAGGTAGCAAAGAGACCTGAGAATGCGGATAAAACCATCGTGGTTATTTTACCTGATACCGGAGAAAGGTACTTAAGTACCCCACTAGTGGATGAATAGCAAACAAGGTTTATGGTATCTTTGTCCCTGCCCTGCGAAAGATTGCTCTGAAGCTATTCCTGGGAAACCCGCACCACCTCTTCGATGGTGGTTATACCCTGAAGAACCTTCATCGCACC
>JAUVON010000320.1 GCA_030599175.1 Desulfobulbaceae bacterium
AATACCGCTTTAACAATATAATATATAGTATCTTCCGGTACATCCGAAGAAGTTACGAAGGTTGCTGCCACACCAAAAGTATTGGTGTCGGCATCAGTTCCTTTGTACATGCCACCAGGAACAGTAGCTTTTTTATAATAGCTGTTATCGCCAACCAGCTTATCGATCTCTGGTCCTTCAACCGGAATCAGAACAGCATCACAGGTGGTGGTGGCCTCTTTAATTGATCCGTTCGGAAAACCAACTACATATACCATCGCATCAATCTTATTATCGCAAAGAGCTTTGGACTGCTCGGCTGCTTTCAGTTCAGAGGCGAGTTTGAAATCTTTCTTGGTCCAGCCCATTACACCCATCACAACTTCCATGGTGCCACGCTGGCCTGAGCCGGGGTTACCGATATTTACTCTTTTGCCTTTCAGGTCTGCAAAAGTTTTAATTCCGGAATCGGCACGTGCTACAACGGTGAAAGGTTCTGAGTGAATAGAGAAAACAGCACGGAGTTTTTTATTTGGGCCCTGCTTCTCAAACTTGCTGGTACCATTATATGCGTGAAACTGCCAGTCAGACTGGGCGACACCCATATCAAGTTCACCGCCGGCAATAGCGTTAAGATTGTAAACTGAACCGCCGGTACTCTCAACAGTGGCCCTCAGTCCATGCTCTTTCTTTCCTTTATTTACCAGACGGGCAATTGCACCACCAGTTGGATAGTAGACACCCGTAACACCACCGGTACCAATGGTAACAAAAGTCTGGCCTGCAGCTACAGCACTGGTCGCGGCGCCAAATGCAGTTACAAAACCAAATGCGATTGCTGCCATCAAAGATACTTTTCTTTTCATACTTTTCTCCTTCATTTATGTTGGTAACTTTTCAATCCCTGCAATATAGTAGAAATACCAGGGACATAAGAACACTCCACCCAAATAGGTGCAAAGCGTTTTCCTAATACTTTTTTAACACACTGAAACAGGTTAAGAACAAACCGGAAACATTTTCTCATGTCAATACAATTTAGCCAATATGTCAAGGGTTTTCAGATCCTGCCCATTGATTTTTCACTATCTTTTCTAAAACAGCTTCAATGAATTTCTTCATCTCACCAGAACAATATCTCAGTCGCCTGAGAGAAGATAGAATTCAGCACAATAGTGCTTACAGTTTTCAACCGTGGCAGAAAAAAAACTGCTATGGTAAATTGCCACGGTTCAAAATGATTTATACTGAAGATTTAAACCTTAAAAAGGTACTGACGTACTGAGTAAAATGAGTATTCAAAAAATATACAAATATCCAGATCCTGTTCTACGCAAAAAAACGGAAAAGATAACATCCTTTGATAAAGATCTTAAAAATCTTGTTGAGGATATGGCGGAAACCATGTACGACGCACCCGGCATCGGGCTCGCTGCCCCTCAAATTGGCCAATCAGTCAAACTTATAGTTGTTGATATAACAGAAGACCCGGAGGGCGAAAAAAAGTACATGCCAATGATAAACCCCGAAATAATTGTTCATGAAGGGAACCAATTGGACGAAGAAGGCTGTCTATCGGTTCCAGAACTCACCGCCAATGTAAATAGATATAAGGAAATAACAGTTTCTTATCAAGACCTTGAAGGTAATTCCAGGGAATTATCTACGGTGAATCGTTTTGCTGTTGTCCTGCAACATGAAATTGACCATATAAACGGTGTTCTGTTTCTTGATCATCTGAGTTCACTGAAAAGGAGCCTCTACAAGAAAAAAGTGAAAAAATGGTTGGTAAAATAATAGGAGGCAGATATGTCTAAACCACCGTTGCGAATTATTTTCATGGGAACTCCCGACTTCGGCCTGCCAAGCCTCCAGGCTCTGGTTGATGGCCCGGACGATGTTGTGGCTGTTGTCACTCAGCCTGACCGGCGCAAGGGTAGAGGGAAAAAACTGACGCCGCCACCTGTAAAACTGCTGGCTGAGGCCCTTGATATCCCGGTTCTGCAACCAACGAAAATCAGGACAGAAGAATTTCGAAACGGACTGCTCAGCTATCAACCTGATTTGATTGTCGTCACCGCTTACGGCAGAATATTACCTCCCTCCCTGCTCGATCTTACGCCAATGGGTTGCATTAATGTTCATGGCTCACTTCTTCCTCTCCACCGGGGCGCTGCTCCGATCCAATGGTCTGTCATCAAAGGTGACAGAGAAGTTGGGGTTACCATTATCCGGATGGACAAGGGCATGGATACCGGAGATATGTTGCTGCAGGCAAGCATCACATCCACACCGGATGAGACAGCCGGCACTCTTTTTGACAAAATGGCACAACTGGGCAGTGAGACTCTGCTCAAGGCTATAAAAGGATTAAAAGATGGTACAATTGCCGCGGCTCAGCAGGATCATGATCAGGCTACAAAAGCCCCGATGCTGAAAAAATCCGACGGTTTAATCGACTGGTCAAAAAATGGGGTCGATCTCGAATGTCTTGTTCGAGGTCTTGATCCGTGGCCTTCAGCCTTTTGTATTTATGAGGGTAAACGTTTGCGTCTTTTCAGGCCGGAGGTTGTCTATAAGGAGAGTGATGCTCAGCCTGGACTTGTGCTCCAAGCCGACAAACGAGGTCTGCTTGTTGCCTGTGGTGAAAACAGTCTTCTTATCAAAGAGATCCAGCCAGAGGGAAAAAAACGCATGACGGTTGAGGCTTTTCTCTGCGGCTGTTCCCTGAAACGGGGAGCACTCCTGACCCAATAACTTCCTTAATTTCCATATAGTATTGTGACATCTATATCAAAAATTATGATTGGCTACGCCGACTGTTTCTCCGGCATCAGTGGAGATATGCTGCTTGGTGCTCTTATCCATTGCGGCATAGACCAGCACCTGCTCCGCGATGAACTTGACAAATTGGATCTGGGTGATTTTGAGTTCCGAGTGGAGAAAAAGAATATCCAGTCCATCGGCAGCTGCAAAGTCACAATTTGCAGTAGACGCAGACAGGAACTACGCACTCTCCCGGCGCTGTTGAGTATTCTTGACCGAAGCGGTCTTGATGATACCGTTGCCGCCAGGTCAGCTACAGTCTTTACTGCTATAGCCAAAGCTGAGGCTAAAGTACATAACATTGCGGTAGAAAAAGTCCATTTCCATGAGATAGGCGCCCTTGACACCGTTATCGATGTTGTCGGCACCATAACCGCACTGCATCAGCTTGGCATACAAAAACTAATCTCATCCCCCCTGCCTCTAGGCAGAGGGTTTGTCAACTGTGACCATGGCAGGCTGCCCCTGCCGGCTCCGGCAGTATGCGAGATTTTACAGGACATTCCTGTTTATGGCGTTGAAATCAATCAGGAACTGGTCACACCTACAGGAGCGGCATTAATTCGCACCCTGGCAGATGAATTTGGCCCCATGCCGCCCATGACCATCACTGCCACCGGTTATGGTTCAGGTACCCATCTGCTGCCCAATGACCAGCCTAATCTGCTGCGCATGATTACCGGTTATGCTCAACAGGTTGATGAGAGCCAGGTCGTCGAAGTGATTGAAACCAA
>JAUVON010000258.1 GCA_030599175.1 Desulfobulbaceae bacterium
ATTTGCAGTAAAAAGCGGAAGAAATCAACTCACAAATCCGTACGATACGTGTTGCAATTAATGATAGAATAGCCAAGGATTTAAGTTTTTACCACGGCATCATAAGTTGATATGAACATGAAAAAGAGACATGTAGTCGAGAGGATAGAGTCAGATGCGTTAGATGCAAATCTGCTGGAGACAGCTGGAAATGTAGTTATCGATGAGGAGCTCCTCGTTCTGCTTGAGGTGGTTGAGAAATTTAAGGGGCTGCATTCGACTCTGGAAAGGCTTCTCTATGAAGTGTGTCACCCATTTAGAAACTGGAGGATTGTTCTACCGCAATTGCGTAGTTTTGTTCTGAAAAATTTCAGTCATTATATGGCACATGAAAAAGGCCCGGAGACCTTAGGGTTGTTTTCCGGCCTGTTTTTTGAGGCGATAGAGGACACCCAAAGAGACACGGTTCTGATGTCGCAGGCAATTGGGGGGATGCTGGTCTGGCTGGATAAGGTGATAGCAGCCGGCAGTGTGGAGAGTCTGCAGCAGTTTGGTCCGGAATTAAACAAGGTATTTCTTAAACTGGCTGCTTATGATTCTGAGGATGGGCCGGTGATGATGCATATTGTCCACGGTCAGCATCCTGTTGTGAGGATTGCAAAGCGGCTGGTGGCATCTGCCGGAAATGATCAGAACAACTTTAATTTTCTACCCCTGGCAGAACTGATCAGGACTATTCTCCGGCGATGTTATAAGTACTGGCTCAAGGAGGATGACCCCCTGGACTGGTTCCTTGAGCGATGTGGCATTGTAGAAAACAATTCCCGTTTTTCCCTGCTTTTCATGCCGATATCCCATGAAACCATGAAGGAACATCTTGCAGTGCTTGATTCTCTTGAAGTTGAAGAGGATAGTCTGGCCGCTCTCAATGTGATGCTTAAACTTCCCGCCCATGTAGATATTGTGAAATATTACAGAGCAATGCCGGGCAAGCTTGTGGTGGCAGAAAAAGAAGTGCAACTGCTTGAACAACACGATAGTGCTCATTTCTTTGATGAAAACAGAAAGCTGCTCTTTCTCTTTAAGATCATGGATACAAAGGGGTTGTATCTTATCCATGAGGAGACCCTGCGAGAGATAAACCGCAGCCTGGTACAGTTGATCAGGCAACAGAGTTTTGAAGAGATAGAGGAATTTCTTCTTACCACCTTCAAACTGCTCAAGGCGAATGTGCGGAAATATCCCCACACCTCCCTTCAGTGTATCCAGGTTCTTGGTGGTGAGGTCTTTGACCGGGGAAACAGCCGAATGGTGGAAGCTTTTCTCTGGGAGGTTGTACGATTCGGCTTTCAGCACGCAAGTGTTGTCGGGGTTGATGAAAACTGGCAGCCCCTGTCAAATCCTGCGCATCTGGCAAATATAAGGGTATGGCTGCACCTCATCATGCGTGAGCCTAAATGGTGTTCGACCCTGTTCTCTGCTCTGATTATTAACCTCAAGCTTACCGGTACCTGTGTAAAGGATACTGATCTTTTTCAACGGGATATTACTGAACTGCTTAATCACCCCATTGAACCGATCTATAATCTTTCCAAACAGTTTACCAAATTGATGCCTGTCTTTTTCAATGAGATTGGCTCGGAGGGGGAGCTTCGAGATGTTTCCACAGAACTGGATGAGCTGCATAAACGTAAAGATGTACTGATTCATTTCTTGAGAAAACAGGGGCATGTGGAGAGCTCAAACCTGATAGTTGATTTTATCCAGGCCATTTTTCTCTTCTGGAAATCCAAAGACAAGGTTGTTTTATCACCATATCTGCCTGAAGAGGTCTATTGTCAGGTGAAAACAGAAGGAAAGTTTGTTGATAGTCAGTACGTTTTGAGCGAACGGTTCTGGCGTGAGATGGCAATTGAAAAGGTGCAGGACATCCTGTTGAAAGATCAGGAGTCAATTGTGGATTTTCTGAAACGTCAGGACGATCTGGACAGTAGCGAAGTGAGACGCTTTGAGCTTCTCGTGCAGATGTATAAACTGCTGCATAAAAAATATAATCTCGGTTTTCAACAGCTTCGCTCAGAACTGAACAGGGCGGTCAAAGATGGATTTCCGGAGATTGGCCCGCTCCTCCAGAAACTCGAATATGCTGATACTCAGCAATGTCTTGAGGCGCTGCTGAACACCCTGGAAGGGTTGAAAGAAATAATTCTCTCCCAGGAACAGTTTGAGGCGCAGGAAGATATCTACTATAAACGGCATATAGCAGTGGATATTCCTTCTGTCTATGGTCGGTATAAAGAGAAAAAATTTGATGCCCTGGGCCTCACTTTTCGTTTGGAAAATCTTGCAAATATCTATCTGGAAAGGCTTCCTGAGACGGTTAACCTGTCGATAATTACCCAGGCAACGTTCTACAATATAGTACGCTGCATTAAAATATACATGAAGGCTCTGGAAGTTGACGGCATCACCTCCCGCCGTCTGTTCACTTCTCTTTCTTTACTGCAGAATTCCCTTAAGGTTCCGAGGTTCTCCTATACCCAGTATCTCGATATTTTCAGAGGGATGTCGGAGGGAGTAAAAGATATCATCTATGCTTCGTATACAAATATCCACCAGAACAATCTTTCAATAATAATACCGCAAATAAGTATGGAGACCCTGCTGCCGAAATACCAGGGCCTCTATGATGAGGATGATGTTTCCAGTACGGTGGAAAAAATATCGGAGATGTTTTTCAGGGAAGTGATATCATCCACCTTCGGCCTGCAGCATCTTGATAATTTCATCCTTCGTATCCTGCAAACCCTTGAGAGCCAGAAGGACCTGCTTGATGAGCGGAAACTGGATCTGTTGATGACCTATAACCCGGACAGGGCCCTGTCTCTTCTCAATGATCCGAATCCATATACCAACGATCTTATTCACCTGGGCAATAAAGGCTTTAACCTCGCCACTCTGATGACGGATGGAAAGCAGATCCCGCCGGCGTTTGTGATCACCTCGGAAATTTTCAGATGCAGAGAAGTCGTGTTCGGCTATGGCAAAACTCGTGAAGAGTTTATGAAGCGCATCAGGACTTCACTCGACGAGATAGAAAAATTGACAGGAAAGACCTTTGGCTCCCCCGATGCTCCCCTGCTGCTGTCGGTGAGATCTGGTGGTTCCATCTCAATGCCGGGGATGATGGCCACAGTTCACAATATCGGATTTAATGAAGAACTGATTGAAGACTGTATCGCCCATAACGGCATTGCGTATCTTGCCTGGGATAACTACAGGCGTTTTCTGCAGTCTTGGGCAATGATTTCAGGTATGGGGCGCGAGGACTTTCAACTCTTGATGGATGATGCAAAAAAGAAGCATGATGTTGCGCTTAAACGTGAGTTTTCTTCGGAACAGATGAAAGAACTTGCTCTTTCCTATCAGCGGGTCATTCGCCAGAGGGGCATTGGTATACCCGACGATCCATGGCTGCAGCTGGTGAACGCCATTGAGCTTGTGCTCGATTCCTGGAGAACCGATAAGGCGATGGAGTATCGACGGATAATGGATGTCTCAGATTCCTGGGGGACCGCAGTTATTGTTCAAGCCATGGTTTTTGGCAATCGTAGTGAGAATGCAGGCTCCGGCGTGGTCTTCACTGCTCACCCGTATCGAAAGGTACAGAGAGTTGCCCTCTGGGGTGATTATGCCTATGGGGATCAGGGGGAGGACATTGTTTCTGGTCTGGTGACCAGTTGTGCAATTTCTGTTGAGCAGGCTGAGCTTGATGGTCGTCTGGTTAGTGAGACCCTGGAGACGAGGTTCCCGGCAATCTATACGGCACTGCTGGAACTGTCCCGGGAACTTGTCTACGATAAACGGTGGAATCCACAGGAGATTGAATTTACTTTTGAGGGTCCGGAGGCGGAAGATTTATATCTGCTGCAGACCCGTGATATGATAACCATAAAGAAAAGAGAACATCTGAACGTGTTTGTTGACTCCCCGGAACTTAAAGAGGCTCATCTGGGGCATGGCATAGGAGTTTCCGGCTCTGCGTTGTCCGGGAGGGCTGTCTTTACCGAGGAGAATGTCATTAAGCTGCGGGAATCTGATCCCGATAGTCCGCTTATCCTGATTCGACAGGATACGGTACCGGAAGATATTAAAGCTGTCAGCCTTGCAGACGGCCTGTTAACCTCCAGGGGGGGGCAGACCTCCCATGCATCGGTGGTAGCTGTCCGGCTTGGGAAAACGTGTGTTGTCGGTTGTCAGAACCTCAAAGTGTATGAAGTTGAACAATATTGTGAAATCGCAGGGGTGAAAATTGGATTTGGAGACCCTGTATCTATTGATGGACGAAACGGGCAGTTGCTCAGTGGTATGCATCCTGCTGTTGAGGAGTATCATATCCTGCCCATTTAGTGCCTTACTCCATAAAAGCTGTAATAAAAAACAAGAAAACTAAAGGGCTATTTAACTCAAATGGTTAATACCAGCATCAAGGCACTTATCCAGCGAGACTGAAATTTTTTAATGATAATCTTCATAATTCACAGATGTTACATCAACTCCATCAAACCCAAATGTTACTCGCCAATTTCCACTTATCCATACAGCCCATGTCCCTTTTC
>JAUVON010000043.1 GCA_030599175.1 Desulfobulbaceae bacterium
GACTGATAAAAATCAAACACGAAAATGTTAAGAAAATACTACGAAATTTACAGGATGACGCTCCAGAAACAACCCACAAACCCTCTTGCAGATAGCGTAGACTTCGAGTCCTTAACCGGACACTACTGAATCTTTTTATTCTTTTTTCTTAAATACCCATATGTCCCCTGTAGATTCGTCCTCTCTGTAAGAATAGCCGTCCAGGTTGAACGATTTTAGATCTTCCGCTTTTGCAATCTGATTTACAATGGCGAAATGGGTCATAAGCCCCCGCGCCTTTTTGGCATAGATAGGGATGGTTTTATAGAAACCGTTTTTTTCCTGCCTGAAGATGATTGTTACAATCTCTCCCTGAAGTTTTTCCCTGTTAACCACCTTGACATATTCGGTGGAGGCAAGATTGATCAGTCTCCTGGAGTTCGTTTTGGCTAGCGATGAGTTGATGACATCCGTGGGGGAATCTCCCCAGTAGTGATAGAGGTTTTTGGCTTCAGGTGTGACCAGTTTTAGCCCCATTTCAAGTCTGTACGGAAACATCAGATCCAGTGGCCGCAAAATTCCATAGAGGCCGGAGAGAATATGCAGATGATCCTGGGTGTAGAGGAGTTCTTCTTCACTGTACTCCTTTGGGTTCATTTGAGAGTAGGCGTCTCCCTGGAAGGTGAAAATAGCCTGACGACTATTTTCGATTGAAAGGGGGGGCTGGAAACTATGGATTCGCTGATAGGTCTCATTGGTCAGTTTCTCACTTATTTTCATCAGTTGAGCAAGTTCTGTTTTGTCCAATGTTTTCAGGCGATCTGCCAGAAGGAGGCTTTTTCCCAGTAGAATCGGCTGTGTATACAGGGAGAAATCACGCTCGATATATTTCTGTGTTTTGGATGGTGCAAGGATGAGCAGCATATTTTTTTGCGGTTATCAGGGAGAGTAATTGTTTACCATTGATGCAAATTATACTATTTTTTCTTTATAATCAATTTTGATGAACTTGTAAAAAGCTCACTGCTCCGTCATTCCCGCCTGCGCGGGAATGACGACAGTTTAGTGAAATATAGTTTTTACGACGCCATCAATTTTGGGTGGTTACAAGAAAACGAGAGGGCTGTTATGACAGAGAAAAAAAGTACAGAGGCTGAAATTAGTTCTTTTCTCCAGGAGTGGGAAGGTGGACAGGGGCTGGCGATGCAGAAATGGTTTCAGCTGTTTTTTGATACTGTAAGAGCGATGGAAAACGTTGATTTGCAGTTTGTTGCCAGGCCGGGGGTAAGCTACTCCATCAGGCCAAAACAGAGGAACCAGAAGGAGAGGGATCTCTTTGCAATGATTGATGTGATTGACGATGATCCGGCTGAGAGGTGGTTATCTGTATGTTTCTATGGCGATATGATAGCTGATCCCGAGCAGCGTGGAGAAGTTATTCCGGGAGGTTTGGCTGGAAGCGATGGCTACTGTTTTGATATGTTTGAAGATGATAAAGAGCTGGCTGACTACCTTGTTGACAGGTTGGTTGAAGCCTGTGCTGCAGCAGCTTAATCAATCGTGTCATATAGCAACATGGTAATATTTTTCAAAAGAGTACCATGAAAGTGCACCTTTTGGCCGGTTGTAACAAGAATCCTGAATATAAAATTGTATAAATAAATTTTCGCTCTTTTTATTTTTTGACTGATATGGTAGATAACAAACTGCCACAGCGTGTCGTGCTGCTATGTAGTACTTTTGTGAGTGCAGCATAAACAGACCATTTTCGTAAAGATACTTATCCAAGCATTTTAAAAAGTTCCGATCTATTCGGGTTAGTGAACCTAACTAGTGAGTGAAAAAGATGAACGAAGCGTTGATTCTGGAGAAACTCGATAAACTCACCGACGAAGTGAGGTCTTTGAAGTCAGATGTTCTTCAGGAACTGAAACAGGAACTCGAGCCTGCTTCTGAGCAGGATCAGTCGGGAGTGACTGGATTCCTGAAGGAAATCGAAAGTGATCGTGCCAGTGAAAAACTTATGGATCTTGCCAGAACCCTGCTGGCCAGCCTTGAAGAGTTGAGTGAGGTCGTAGGGGAAATGCAGACCGGCACCGATCCTGCGAATGGCACGGATCCGGATGGTGGGAAGCGCTATCCGAAAACCATTCAGTTTTTCAATGAGCTTGAGGGTGAAGTTCATATGGATGAACTGATCATCCTGATGAGAAAGACGGTCACTAACCTGGATACCATGGGTGAGGGGCTGGATCTGCTTAAGGCCGGTGTGGAGTTTAGAGACGAGATGGTTCCTGTTCTTCAGCTTATGTATCCAAAGGTTTTGCGATTTCTGAATTCTCTGCATGAGGGGGAGTTTCAGGCAGAAAAACTAGGCGATCTACTGCATACCGTTCTGATCAATATCCATACTTTGAGTGATCTCCTTAACATGATCCAGCCGATGACGGAGCTTGTCAAGGAACTGAGTACGGTGATGCAGGAGACTGATGTTATCAATGGCATGAATGTCTGGCTTGACAGTCTTCAGCAGGGCAGCGGCCTGATCAAACTAACAGGAACGATGATGGCCTCGCTTAAAAGGCTTAATTACAATGAAAAACAGGTTGACGAGATTTGTCGGGCTATTGAGAATTTGGATTTCACTCAGGTCAAGCCGGTTGGGCCACTGGGTATGATTAAACAGGTTAATGATCCGAAGGTACAGGCGGCATTCGGATTCTTTTTTATGATTCTGCAGACAGTCGGAAGTTGTCTGTATGCCTACCAGACTGATAAAAAGCAACAGGGTGAGACGCTCACTTAAAGAGGAAAACAAACGGCCAACGAGCTGCTGCAAGGCAGTTGCAGAGACCACGAGCTGAAAGGAGAATCAAGGTATCATGAAAAAACTAGTCATACTGGGTGCCGGATCCGGCGGCACTATGATGGCAAACAAAATGAGAAATGATCTGGATGATGACTGGTCCATTACTCTGATAGATAAGGATAATGTGCACTACTATCAGCCCGGTTTTCTCTTTGTGCCATTTGATATCAATAAGCCGAAAGATATCAGGAGAAGTCGGAGAGAGTTTATCAAGCCCGGAATTGATTTTGTGATCTCCGATATTACCAATGTTGATTGGGACAACCAGGAGATAGCCACCGCAACCGAGGGGATCTTCAAGTATGATATTCTGATCATGTCAACCGGTTGTGATATCAGACCCGAGGAAATTGAGGGGTTGCAGGAGGGCTGGGGCAAGGATGTCTACGGTTACTATCGATTTAATGACTGCCAGGTGCTTGGCAAGGCTCTGAAGAAATTTGACGGCGGTAAAATTGTGGTAAACATAGCAGAAATGCCTATCAAATGTCCGGTTGCCCCCCTGGAGTTTGCCTTTCTTGCCGACTGGCATTTTCATGAACGCGGTATCCGCGACAAGGTTGAGATCGAGTTCGTAACACCCCTTGCAGGTGCTTTTACCAAACCGGTTGCAACCAGGGTGCTGACCGAGGCATGTGGTGATAAGAACATTAAAATTACGCCGAATTTTGCTCTGGGTTCTGTCGACCATGAGAAAAAGGTGATTCAATCCTATGACGGTACCGAGGTGGATTATGATATGCTGGTCTCTATTCCACCAAACTTTGGATCCCAGGTGATGATTGACTCCGGTGTCGCTGACCCTATGGGGTATATTCCTGTGGACAAGGCTACTCTGCAGCCGGAAGGACGTGATAATGTCTGGGTTTTAGGTGATGGTACTGACGTGCCAACGTCTAAAGCCGGGGCAGTTGCCCATTTTCAGGGAGATGTTCTGCATGAAAATATCATGGCCTATATTTCAGGAGGTGAGCAACACGCCCGGTCAGACGGGCATGCGGTCTGATTCATAGAATCAGGCTTCGGGAAAGCCTATATAATTGATTTTAATTATGACACTGAGCCACTGACCGGCAAATATCCTTTTCCGGCTGTAGGACCACTCAGCCTGTTAAAAGATACCGAAATGAACCATGTAGCCAAGCTGATGTTTAAATGGGCATACTTCAACCTGCTGTTGAAGGGCACCTGGCTTGGGCCTCCGGATCTGATGATGGAGGGAAAGGACAGAAACTAACCCCGATAAACGGTTACGTTGCATTCACTATAGTATAAACAAAAAGGCCGGAGCTGGTTCAGCTCCGGCCTTTTTGTTTATACTTGCAATAAAATACTTTCATATTGAGGGTATATATGCGATATTTTTGTAGCAATATGTTAAAATAAACCTTTTTGTTTATGAGCATAAGGAACAGGGAAAAGGTATGGGAAAATCCATTTTTGTTAATCAGTTAAGCGAGGGGGATCGGGTTGATGAACTGTTCCTGGTCAAATCCGCACGACTTTCGGAGACCAAGGCAGGCAAACCCTATCTTATTCTGACAGTGATGGATCGTAGTGGTGAGCTGAGCGGTCCGATATGGGATAATGCGGTACAGTTGCACAAACTTTGCAATCCCGGGAAAATTATCAGAATTGTCGGTCTGGTGCAATCCTATCGGGACAGCCTGCAGTTGAAGATTGACTCGGTTCAGCCTGTACAAAAATCGACAGTTGAATTGGGGGATTATTTCCCTGTGTCCTCTCGAAATCGTCAGGAGATGGCAGATGAACTACAGGCCCTCTTCCGCACCATTAAAAATCCATACCTTAAAAAGCTGCTCAACTATTTTTTTAATAAAAGTGACTGGTGGATTAAATTCCAGGATGCTCCTGCAGCTAAAGGTATACATCATGCCTATATCGGCGGTTTGCTGGAACATTCGCTTTCAACGGCTCGTATCTGTCATTTTATGGCGGATCACTATGAAGGTGTTGACCGTTCCCTGCTTCTGGCAGGTGCACTCCTGCATGATATCGGTAAGCTTGAGGAACTGACAGCCAGGGATGGTGTAGTTGAGTATACTGTGGAAGGTAGGTTAAAGGGACACCTGGTTATCGGCAGTGAAATGGTAGGTGAGGCTGCCCGGCGTATTAAGGATTTCCCGAAAGAGCTTTTGCAGCAGCTGCAGCACCTTATTTTGAGCCATCATGGGCGACAGGAATTCGGTTCACCCACAGTACCGATGACGGTGGAGGCGCTAGTGTTGAGTTTTGTGGATGATCTTGATGC
The DNA here is from genome assembly GCA_030599175.1 of Desulfobulbaceae bacterium. Taxonomy (GTDB): domain Bacteria; phylum Desulfobacterota; class Desulfobulbia; order Desulfobulbales; family Desulfocapsaceae; genus Desulfomarina. Next base: position 5,121 of record JAUVON010000043.1, read on the forward strand.
AAAAATGAATCTCATTGAACAGCTGCGCCGAAAGATGAACAGTGTGGAGCCGGGTTGGACGGAATACCAACGGACTCTCGAAAGGTATCTCTATCTTGGCGGTTTTGAAAAAGAATCACCACCAGAGGAGAAGAAGAAGCTGACTCGTCCCGGACGGCAGCCATCTCTGTTCTCGTAACGTGGAGATTGACTGATGGCTGAGCAACCTTTACTCTGTTTTACCAAGCTTTCAGGCCAGGGAAAGGCTAAGCGGATGCTGAAACGTTCGCTGACAGCTGATCGGATACCCCACTCCTATATTTTTAAAGGTCCGGAAGGGGTTGGCAGGAAACTCTTTGGGCGAGGTTTTGCCGCGGCTATTAATTGCCGTAATCCCCAGGAGATTGCGGCATGCGGTGTCTGTTCTTCCTGCATTAAATTTCATTCTGGAAATCATCCGGATTTTCTGGTTATTACCCCTGACGGGGGGGGGATCAGAATTAATCAGGTGAGGAAATTATCCAGGGATCTTACATATCCGCCATATGAGTCTGCAATGCGGGTTGTGATCCTGGAAGATGTACACACCATGCGGCAGGAGGCTGCAAACAGCCTGCTGAAGACCCTTGAAGAGCCGCCGGAAAATAATCTTCTGATACTTACAGCTGAATCATCTCAGGAGATACTGGCGACATTGACATCGAGGTGTCAGGTAGTTCCTTTTTCCCGTCTGGATGACGATGATACTGCAAAGATCCTTGAGAACCATGGTGTGGAACCGGGTAATGCACACCTTCTTGCACATCTCTCCGGGGGGAGTCCCGGCAGGGCGCTTTCGCTGAAAGACACTGAGATAGTAGATCTGTGGAAAGATATTGTTGCAGTTTTATCGGTTCAACCAATTGATCCTGGTTCAGATCTTTCTGTTGTCTTACAACTTGCAGAAAAGATGGCAGGCTTGAAAGATGACCTTGACCATCTGTTGGGCCTTTTAAAGGTGTGGTTGCGAGATCTGCTGGTTGTTCACCATGCCCCTTCTCTGCCAGGAGAAACCACACTGCAACTTTTAAAGGTGGCGTCACCCGATTTGAAAAGCTGGAGTTCCGAGCAACTATTTGCTAAAGTGCAGGCCGTTGATTCTGCAGAAAGGGCACTTGCGCGAAATTGCAACAGATTGCTCGTATGTGAGGTGTTACTGTTTAAATTGCAGTGATTTCGGGACAGGGATGTAAATTGAGGTTTTAATCGTATGGCAGAAATGATTGAAAAGGAGCATGTCTCTGGATCGGTACCGGAGAAAGAGATAACAATCTACCGAATACAATTTCGGAAGGAAAGTCAGCAGTTTACAGCTTCTTCAGCGCTTCTGCGCCTGGCTTCAGGTACAGTGGTGATGGTGAAAACGGATCATGGATCCGAACCGGCCAGAATAATCGGCAGTGCATCTATACGAGGTTGCAGGGGAGATGTTCGTCGATCTACTTTTGAAATTAGTCGATCGGCAAATAGTGAGGAGCAGCAGAAATTTGATAATCTTATCACTTACGAAGAGAATGCTTTTGCCATCTGTAACACGTTGATAGAGAAGAACCAGTTGAGCATGCAGCTTGTCAGGGTGGAGCGCTTTTTTAATGGCAGCAAAATTATTTTTTATTTCACTGCGGATAACCGGGTTGACTTCAGGGCACTTGTCAAAAATCTTGTACAGGAATTCCGAACCCGTGTTGAGATGCGTCAGGTCGGGGTTCGTCATGAAACCAAAATGATAGGTGGAATAGGCATCTGTGGTCGTGAATTGTGCTGCTCTTCTTTTATTAAGAAGTTTGATTCCGTTTCGATTAAGATGGCCAAGGAACAGGATTTACCCCTTAATCCATCTAAAATTTCAGGTGTCTGTAATCGTCTTCTCTGTTGTTTAACATATGAATATGAAACCTATAAGAAACAGAGAAAAGGTATGCCCAGGCCGGGGAAGAAAATTAGTATAGGCAGGGAAAAATACCGCGTGAAACGACAGAATCCTCTGCAAGAGTCAATACTTGCTGAAAATGAAAATGGCGAGGACGTTGTTTTACAAAAGGATGAATGGAAAATGTATCAGAATATAAAAAGGACTGAGCCTCTAAAAGAAAAGAAAAAAAATGAGGGAAAAAGCTAATTTCTTACGAGCCTGCGAGACTCCGGATTGAGAAATTTTATGACGCCATCATTATTTATGACAACTTATATAACTACACCGATTTATTATGTTAATGCCCAACCGCATCTGGGGCATGCTTATACAACTATTGTTGCAGATACGTACAGTCGTTTTAAACGATTGTGTGGTGAAAATGTTCGATTTCAGACCGGCACGGACGAACATGGCGATAAAATTGTTGAGGCAGCCGAAAGGGAGAATGTACCTCCGGAGAAGTATGTCGACAGGATCAGTCGTATGTTCCGTGATGCCTGGCCATTACTTGAAATAGCACCCGATAATTTTATTCGCACCACTGATCCCGACCATGTTGCCACTGTAAGAGATATTTTACAGAAAGTATATGACAACGGAGATATTTATTTTGATGAATATACCGGCTTGTATTGTCGTGGCTGCGAGCGGTTTCTTACTGAGAAAGAACTTGTGGAAGGAAACTGCCCCGACCATCAGGTGCCTCCGAAGGAGATTGCCGAACAGAATTATTTCTTTCGGATGTCAAACTACCAGCGTCAGCTTATTGATCACATAAGGGAAAATCCGGATTTTATAACTCCGGAAAGATATCGTAATGAAGTGCTTTCTTTTCTTAGTGAGCCGCTGGAGGATCTGTGCATTTCCAGGCCCAAATCCCGTTTGAAGTGGGGAATAGAGTTGCCCTTTGATGACAAGTTTGTCACCTATGTCTGGTTTGATGCACTGATTAACTATCTCACCGGCCTTGGTTACCCTGAAGGTCAGGACTATGCCACCTTCTGGCCTGTCGCTGAACATGTAGTTGCCAAAGATATTCTAAAACCTCATGCCATCTACTGGCCGACAATGCTTATGTCCATGGGTGTTCCTCTATATAAAAAACTGCATGTTCACGGGTATTGGAATGTGGATGACACAAAAATGTCTAAAAGTATCGGCAATGTTGTGCGCCCAGAACTCCTGGTGGAAGAATACGGCCTTGATGCCTTGCGATACTTTGTTCTGAGGGAGATGTCTTTTGGCCTTGACTCCTCTTTCAGTTCTGATGCAATCCTTGGCCGACAGAATGCTGACCTGGCCAATGATCTTGGAAACCTTTACAGCAGAACCATGGCAATGGTGCACAAATACAGGGGTGGTAAGATCCCTGCTCCGGCTGACTATGAAAAGCAGGATGAAGTCTTCCGACAGGCTGTTGGTTTGATGATTCCAGTTTACCGTGAAGCCATGAGCGATTTCCGTTTTCATCAAGCGCTTCAGGCGGTCTGGGATCTGGTTGGTATGGCCAATAAATTTATAGTTGTTAATGAACCGTGGACTCTGGCAAAGAATCCGACAAAAGAAGGACGACTCGATACCGTACTCTACAGTCTGCTTGAGTGCTTGAGAATTATTGCTCTTGTTCTGCAGCCGGTAATGCCGACTGCCGCCGGCAGGATGACAGCGGGCTTAGGGCTTGATAAAAAAAGTGATGTCACCCGTCTCCTGGAGCCTGGCGCGAACTGGGGGGGGCTTGCACCAGGGTCTGTTTTGCAACCGGTCGAATCTCTGTTTCCGCGGTTGGAAGGTAGAAAAAAAACTGAGGGCAGAAAAGGAAAAGTTGCCGGCAAGGTAAAAAAAGCAAAAGAGGTTCCCGAGAGTGATGAGGGGCTAATTACATTTGATGCGTTTGCCAGGCTCGATCTGAGAGTTGCTGAAATTGTTGCAGTAAAGCCGGTTAAAAAATCAGAAAAACTGTTGGCCTTGACTGTTAAGGTGCCTGAGGAGAGAACTATAGTTGCAGGTATCGCAGAATATTACCAGCCTTCGGAGTTGATTGGCAGGCAGGTGATAGTTGTTGCGAATCTGAAACCAGCAAAACTGATGGGTGTGACTTCCCAGGGGATGATACTGGTTGCCAGAGAACAGGTCGATGGTAAGGAACGTCTGGTTCTATCCACTGTAAGTGATGGGGTTGCTGCAGGAAGCAGGATCCGCTGACCGAGAGGAGAAATACATGTTTGTTGTTAATAATTTTATGATGGCCATAGCTAAACTTATAGATTTTCTGTTAACTATTTATATGTGGATAATAATTGGCAGAGCGGTGATCTCCTGGGTTAATGCGGATCCATATAATCCTATTGTGCGTTTTCTGGTGGAAGCTACGGAGCCGCTTCTGAGTCGCATACGTCGTTTTTTGCCGATGAGTATGGGAGGGATGGATTTTTCTCCTGTTATCCTCATCATGGCTATTATGTTTCTCCAGAGTTTTCTGGTACCCACACTGAAACAGATTGCAATGGGGATGGGGTAATTTTTCAAGGTACCCTTAATAAACAAAACACTGAGAATGGAGTCAGTTATGCTTACACCACAGGCAATTAAAGATCAGGAATTTCAGGTCAAATTCAGAGGTTATGATGCCATTGAGGTGAAATCGTATCTGGAACTTCTTGCGGAAGATTTTTTTGAGCTTCTTGAGCAGAACCGTGTTCATAAAGAGGCCATCGAGTCTCTGGTCACGGAGCAGGAAAAATTTGAGGATGAAGTGCGGGTGGGTCAGGAGGATACTGAGGAGAGCAACTCCAAAATTGAGGAGGAATGCAAACAGAAGGACGAGGAGATAGAAAAGGTAAAAGTCGAGTTTGAGGAACTGAAGGAGAGTGCTGCAAACCTTGAGGAGGAGAATAGTTCCTACATTGAAAAAATCGCTGAACTTGAAGAGCAGTCCAGCTTTGATAATGAGGCAATGGCAGAGGAAGAGAAAGAAATAGCGGAGCTGCGGAAAAAGCTTCAACTGGCTGAAGAGAAAAACGAGGCATTGATAAAAGAAGAACTGGATTTTAAGAAAACTATTGTGGCGGCACAGAGTTTTGCAGAGAATCTCCGGCAGACCAGTGAGCAGGAGGCACGTACTCTTGTGGAAGAGGCAAAGGCCGAAGTGAAGAAACTTCGTAGTGAGGCCAATGTGGAGCTCTCCCGTCTGCCTAAAGAAATTGAAGAGCTGCAGCTGAGAAAAGTTCAGGTGCACGATGAATTGAAAGCTCTGCTCTGCTCATATATGGAGAAACTTGATGGTTCATCAGATCTTTTTCAAAGTATTCAGCTTCCTGATGGAGAAGATGTGGATCAGGATAAGATCTGATACGTGTAATTGCAGCTATGCCTTTTCTCTCAACTGCAAAAGACGGATCTGTTGTTTTACGCATTTATGTCCAGCCAAAGGCTTCCAAACCACGAATTATAGGGCTGTATGACGGGTTATTGAAAATTGGGGTGGCTTCGCCCCCTGTTGATGGGAAGGCTAATCGAGAGGTCGTGAAGTTTCTTGCAAAATGTCTGAGAATCCCTAGAAATAGTATCGTTTTCAAATCCGGTTTACAGTCCCGTCGCAAGGTTCTTGTTGTCGCAGGCTTAACGAGTGAAGAGGTTCGTCGGGCACTGAACTGAGTCCTGGTTTTTTATGTTTATCTATGTTTGGGGAAAGAAAATCGCAGCTCTTCCTTCCCCCTATCCCAATTCTTCATTGTTTAAGAAAAAATAATACTGGCTCCTTCAAACAGGGCATAACCTCCAATTCCGATATGACTGACAGTGATTTAAGGGAAAACATCACCTCACGGATTAAAGAACAAGCTGATATTGTTCAGATTATTGGTGAATGTGTTGATCTGAAACAAAGTGGTGTCAGATTCTTGGGGTTATGCCCGTTTCATGGAGAGAAGACACCTTCTTTTTCTGTTCATGGCGGACAGCAGTTTTACCACTGTTTTGGCTGCCAGGAATCCGGGGATGTATTCAGTTTTATGATGAAATATTATAATCTGGATTTTCCCGGAGCATTAAAGGAGTTGGCCGGAAGATATAATATTGAGTTGCCTGAGCGGCATCGTTCAAAAAAAGCGTTAGCGCTGGAGAGGAAGCGAGATCAGCTCTTTGCTGTGAATAAAAAGTGTGCAGAAATGTACAGTCACTATCTGCAGACGGCAAAAGATGCAGAAAGTGGCAGGGAATATTTGCGCAAAAGGGGTGTTACTTCTGAGATCGAAAAAAGGTTTGGAATCGGGTATGCACCGGCGGTTGAGGCTGAGGGATGGAACTATTTAGGTGACAAATTTAATAAGGAAGAAGTGGCTTCAGCTGTGGAGGCCGGTTTGCTTGTGCAAAAAGAAAATGGGGCTACATATGACCGCTTTCGGGACAGAATAGTTTTCCCCATTTTTGATATCAGTGGGCGGGTTTGTGGCTTTGGTGGCAGAATTGTCGGTGAGGGACGGCCTAAGTATTTGAATTCACCTGAAAGTATTGTTTTTAACAAGAGCAGACTCCTGCTCGGACTTTACCAGCAGAAGGAAAGTATCCGGAAACAAAAACGGGCAATTCTTGTTGAGGGCAATTTTGATCTTATCTCCCTTGTCGCTCACGGCTGCGAGAATGTTGCAGCGCCCCTGGGAACAGCACTGACCCGGGAGCAGCTTAGGTTGATCAAAAGGTTTACCACAGAGATAACACTCCTTTTTGATGGGGATCAGGCGGGTGAAAAAGCTGCTGTCAGAGGAGTACCCTATTTTCTTGCGGAGCAACTGGTCGGACGTGTCGCACTTTTACCTTCGGGGCATGATCCTGATTCGTATGTGCGGCAGAATGGACTGGAACAGCTAAACGGACTGCTGGAGAAGGCTGAGTCTTTGCCGGAGTTTGTTATGGCAAGCTTGATCCGTCAACACGGGCTTACCCTGGATGGGAAGAGCAAAATTATAGAGGCTTTGACCCCCCTGGTTAAATCTGCTGCCTCGCCTTTGCAGCGATCCGTATTTATCTCCCATTTCGCTGAGCAGCTCGGGGTGTCCGTTGATCATTTCGAATCACTGAGTAAGCCTTCTACCACTATTCCCCAGAGTGAAACAGGACGAGCGGAAAAGATGAGGGGAGAGGAAAAAAGTGTACCTCTTACCATTGCCCAGAAACAGCTGGTAGAATTTATGGTTTTGTATCCCGGTCACCTCGCTGTCCTGGAAGAACATGGAATAAGAGGATGTCTCGCCGGGGGAATTGGCGAGGTACTCTTTCTGCAGCTCAAAGTGATGGTTGCAAATAACCCTGAATTTGAGCCTGAAGAGCTTTTGACAACACTTCCCGATGGTGCGGAAAGAAAACTGGTAACCGGCCTGCTGTTGCGTGCATCCCGGCAGGATCAGGCCGAGGAAGAGGAGGGGGTAGCTGAGGGGATTACTGATATGCTGAGTTATCTTCGAAGGTTTGGTCTGCAAAAAGATTCCGATGAACTGATGGTACGTATTAAGCTTGCGGAGAGTACAGGGGATTTGCAGAAACTTCATGAATTGATGACTGAAAAGGTAGAGATCAGCAGAAGGATGCATGGGGAGATGTCGTAACTCTTTATCTGATCACCGGAATTTTCAAAGAGCCAGCGGTCTTTTAAGGGGCAAATGAATTTGCTTGACTTTTACCGCGGTTTAGTGCCTTACTCAAGAACTTCTGTAATAAAGAATAAGAGATAAGCGTAGACTTTTGACTTACTTCCATGGCACTTATCCAGGTATTCTATAATTCCGATTTATTCGGGTTAGTTGGTAATGAGGGTGACAGCATGAGTGAATATGACGTCGACGAAGAAACATCTGATTTTGATGGTCATAACGGTGATGAAGAGGCTGCTCCTGTAAATTTCTCAGACCCCAGGTATGACAGACGAGCCGAAGGTGTGGGTGACCGTCGAAGTGAATCCTTCAATGATCGCCGCAAAAGTGATCGAAGGAAAATTTCCAGGGCTTCAGGTAAAC
>JAUVON010000168.1 GCA_030599175.1 Desulfobulbaceae bacterium
ACCCAAACGCTACTTTGAAGGGCTGGATCTGTTTACATTTATGGCCATGCCCTTTTTTATCCTGGCGGGAGAAATCATGTATCGCTCAGGAATCACGGAAAATCTTGCGGCCTTTGCCAATGCTCTGGTTGGCCATCTCCGTGGCGGTCTGGCCCACTCTAACATGGTTGCCTCTGTTCTGTTTGCCGGCATGACCGGAGCTGCTGTGGCAGACACTGCAGCTTTTGGCAACACCCTTGTACCTGCCATGGTTAAAAAAGGGTACACCCGTCCCTTTTCCTGTGCTGTTACCGTCGCCGGATCCATCATCGGTCCCACTATTCCCCCATCGAATCTTATGGTTATCTACGGATCTCTTATGGGTGTCTCCATTGCCGGTCTCTTTGCAGCCGGTATTCTCCCGGGACTTCTTATCTGCGTACTCTGTATGACTTTGATTGCGGCTATGGGCAAACGGCTGAACCTGCCAAAAAGTGAGGAGCGTTTTAGCCTGCTTCGTATCTTCTGGGCTTTCAAGTCAAGTTTTCTCGCCATTCTTATGCCGGGGATTATTCTTGGTGGCATTCTCTTTGGCATTGTTACCCCCACAGAAGCTGCCGCTATTGCCGTATTTTACGCTTTGTTTATCAGTGTGGTGATTTATCGTGCTTTAACTTTTGGCGATATCGTGGAGATGCTTATCCGTACTTCCAGGATCACCGGCATTGTTTTTCTGATCATTGCCAGTGCCTCTATCCTGAGCTGGTGGATGACCTTTATGCAGATTCCGCAGAAAATTGCTGCATTTATCCTGATCCTTTCCACTAATCCAAATGTTGTCATTGCCCTGATTCTCGCCTTGCTTCTGGTCGTGGGCATGTTTATGGATATTAACGCAGCGCTGATCATCCTGGCACCGGTGCTTGGACCGTTGACAGCAACTATCGGTATGGATCCGGTACATGCCGGTATAATGATCGTTCTGGCATTGAATATTTCCCTGATGACACCGCCGGTGGGTGCCTGTCTGTTTGTCATGTCGTCGGTTACCGGAGAACGAATTGAAAGGATAAGCATGTCGCTGATTCCGTTTCTGGTGGTGGAGGTAGGGATACTTTTTCTGGTAGCATTCTGGGATGATTTGACTCTCTTTATTCCAAGATTACTTATGTAGTGTTTGTGCATCGCATCTATTCATTTTGCAGGTATCAAGTCAGAAATTAGTATCGGCAGATGAATGCAATCAATAAACGGCAAAGAACAGTATTGCCATAGTCAGGAGGTTACGATGAAAACTGTAAAACTTTTTTCAGTTGTTTTTCTTGCGGTCATGTTTGCTTTTGCGGGAACAGCAATTGCGGCCAAAACTATCAAATTACATCATCTCAACAAGGATGACCCGTTTGATAATCCCACCGGTGCCATGGCCACCGTATTTAAAAGCCTTGTTGAAGCGGGAACAAACGGTTCTGTTATGGTCCAAACCTTTCCCAGCGGACAATTGGGTAAAGACAAGGATGCCCTGCAGCAGGTAAAGGCTGGTGTTATTGAAGCAGGAATCCATTCCGTAGGTGGGTTTGCATCTGTCTATCCCCTTATTGGTATTTTGGATGTTCCTTTTGCATTTCCCAATATCAGTAAAACCTATGAAGTGTTTGACGGCCCCTTTGGGCAAAAACTTGCCGCTGATATCGAAAAGAAAACCGGTCTCCACGTTCTCGGTTTTGGCGATTCCGGTGGTTTTTTTCAATTAACCAACTCCAAACGTCCCATCCATACTCCGGCTGATATGGCCGGTGTAAAAATCAGGACCATGGGTCTTGATACACATAAGGCCATTATCACTGCTATGGGTGGCCAACCCGCGGCCATCTCCTGGTCAGAAGTGTATACTGCGCTCCAAACCGGAGTTGCTGATGGTCAGATGAATCCGGTACCGATTATTGCCTTTGCAAAGTTCCAGGAAGTTCAAAAATATCTGACTCTCAGCGGACATATTTTTGCTCCCTATGTCTGGACAATGAACGATAAATTCTGGAACAGCCTCAGCGACAGCGAAAAAGATGTTGTCACCTATGCTGCTCAATCTGCTATTGTAGCTGGCCGAGGTATGGGGCGGGTTATTGAAGCCTCTGACAGGGGTCTTAAAGAATTGTCCAAAAATATGGAGGTAAATACACTGACCGCTGCTGAAAAAGAGGAGTTCAGAAAAGTTGCCGTGCCGGCCGTAAAAGCTCTGATTGTTGAGAAATTCGGTGATGAAGGTAAAGAGTTGATGGATGCATTCCTTGAGGCTGTAAAATAGATCTATTTTAAGAGAACTTGATCTGTCCAGGCTGTGGTTCCAGCTATTCAGGAACCGCAGCCATTTACCTTTTACAACGCTCTAACGGAGTTGCCGCCTATGGATTTTAGTTACCGCTGCACCATTTGCAATGCTTCCTATGATATTACTCCGGATCGTACAGTCTGTCCTGTCTGCTCCCGTCGTCAGGAAAAAGATCAGCCTCTGACAGGTGTTCTCGAAGTGGAACTTCACGGTACTTTAAGTGCGCAGTTTACTGTTTTAGATATGCTGCCAGTGGAGCCACGTTATTTTCCTTCCATACCTGTAGGAAACACTCCACTGTGGGAACCTGAAAATATCAGGCGCAGCATGGGATTTGGTCGCCTTTTTATCAAGGATGACGGTTTAAACCCTACCGCTTCATTTAAGGATCGGGCTTCGTTTCTGGTCTCTGCAGCTGCAAAAAAATTTGGCATCAAAGATATTACTTTAGCTTCTACCGGCAATGCCGGATCATCCATGGCAGGAGTCGGGGCAGCGGCAGGTCAGAATATAACCCTGTTTCTTCCCAAAACCGCACCGCCTGCAAAACTTGTGCAGGCGCTTCAATATGGTGCCAGAGTCTATCGGGTTAACGGGAACTATGATATGGCCTACGATATGTCTCTGGAGTTTTCAAAACAGAAGGGCGGTATAAATCGTAATACTGCCTATAACCCTTTAACCATTGAGGGGAAAAAAACGGTTTCTCTGGAGTTGGTGAGCCAGTTGGGAATGGCTCCGGACGTTGTATTTGTTTCGGTGGGCGACGGATGTATCTTGTCCGGCATTTATAAAGGTTTCAGAGATCTTAAAAAATTGGGTCGGATTGATTCGATTCCGAAGATCATCGGTGTCCAGGCAGAGACTTCCGATGCCATTTGCCGTGCTTTTGTCTCAGGAAAATTCGAAAATATACCTACATCCACGGTGGCCGACTCCATTTGTGTGGATGTTCCAAGAAACGGGATTCATGCTCTTTCTCAGATCAAGCGGTTTAACGGAGAGATGATGACCGTGTCCGATGATCAGATCATTCAGGCTCAGGCGTACCTCTCCAGTTCTACCGGATTGTTTACTGAGCCTGCCGGTGCCGCCGCATTTGCCGGTTTCCGGAAAGCAGCCGAGAGGCTTGATCCGGAAAGTGTTATCGTTGTCATGGCCACTGGCAATGGCCTTAAAGACATTACTTCTGCAGCCCTTGGTATTCAGGTGCCGGAAACGTTGATAGAAACAGTTGAAGAAATCAGAGGAACATAAGAACTTCAGAGAGTTTGTAGGATGAAATTGCATATTGAAACCCCTCTAATTGAATCACTGTCTGTCGGTAAGGGTTTAGCTGCAAATGTATGGCTTAAAATAGAAGCCGTGCAACCCTGTGGTTCATTTAAAGCCAGGGGGGTCGGTTATGCATGTAATAAATATGTGAATAGCGGGGCAAAACTTCTTCTGTCTTCATCCGGGGGCAATGCCGGATTAGCAGTTGCTTATTCCGGTCGCCGTCTTGGAGTTCCGGTGACTGTTGTTGTTCCAAAAACTACCAAAAAAAGTGCTATTGATTTAATTGAACTTGAGGGCGCTCAGGTCATTGTCAGTGGAGAAGTCTGGACTGAAGCGCATGAGCACGCCATGGAATTGTCAAAAAATGGTGGAGTGTATATCCACCCATTTGATGACCCCTCCTTATGGATGGGACATGCTTCTGTTATTGATGAAATAGCGAAAGCGGGAATGGTGCCGGATGCAGTGGTCTTATCTGTTGGTGGTGGTGGTCTGCTTTGTGGAGTTGTCGAAGGGCTAAAACGAAATAACCTGGAAGATGTTCCCATATTGGCTGTTGAAACCAGGGGAGCAGATTCCTTATCTGCAGCATTCCTGGCAGATAAACATATTGGTATTAAAAGTATTACAAGTATAGCGACATCACTTGGAGCAACAAAGGTTGCTGAGCACGCTTTCAATTTGCTTAGAGAGCACCGGATTATAAGTCACGTCGTAACGGATAGAGATGCTGTAAATGGATGTTGGAGTTTTCTTGAAGATCATCGAATGATAGTTGAACCTGCTTGTGGTGCCAGCTTGTCAGCGGTTTATAACGAGTGTGATGCCCTGCAGGATAAGAAAAATATTCTTGTGATAGTTTGCGGCGGGGTTGGAATGACGATGAGTCAACTGGAAGAATGGAACCGGTATGTTACATAGTGTCGGTCTTTTCCTGCGCCTCGGAGTCTACGCTTACCTGTATATCAAACTTTTTATCTTAGCCACCTATAGTTACAATTGACCTTTTTACGAGTTCATCACATCTGATCCACGTAAAGTTACTCCCCGACTCCCTCTCCTCTCAGAATCAAAAGCTGAATACAAATATTAATGGCACCATAGAGATGAAGGCAAAGCGATCTATTTGAACATAAATCGTTTGACAGCACTACTCTGTCGTATTGAAATACCATTGCCAATTCGATATAATAATAACTAGCCAGGGTGATTTTGTAAAAACTATAGATTCCAGACAGCTAAGTCGATGACGAGTTTTTACGACACCATCAATCAATACGAATGAGACAAAGCCAAACCCGTTGAGAAACGGGGGCGGAAAGCCACGGGTCTCTATAGAAAGCCGAGCTGCCTCACAAGGAGGGAGTTCGGCTTTTTTTATTGTTTATTGATAGTTCTTTCATCTCAACATGCAGGAGGAAACATGAAAAATGGACTGACAATTGCTTTCGCGTGTATTGCTGTATGCATGCTCGTACCATTCAGTGCGTTTGGTACAGGAGGACCAAAGCCTGAACCACGGCCCAAGGCTACAACTATTGCTGAACTTGCAGAGCGATACGATTCCAGCGGGTGTGTCGAGTGCCATGAAGATGCTCATGATGAATGGTCAGAGTCCCTTCATGCCGTATCTATTCTTGGTACGCCTCGTACCGCTCCAACTATTATTACTGCCATTGATAAAGGCCTGAAGCTTTTCCCTTATTCCGGGGTCAAGGATGATTCCGATATCACGGTGGAAAGTTTGATGATGTGTATGAAATGTCATCTTCCCCAGCTTGATGAAGCAACAGATGACGTTGCCCGGGAAATTGTCGCCACAATACGCAGCTGGCAGCAGGCATACAGGGATTCAGATGATGATAAGGCGGAGGCACTCGAGGAAACTATCGCCAGTCTGAATATAGGCTGCATGGTTTGTCATAATAAAATGGCAATTATTCACAAGTATGCAGATGGGTACCCTCAGCCTGACACTGTTTACGGCTCTCAGGAAGGTGATCATGAAGATGAAGTCTACGCCAAAATGGCAGTAGCACCGGCACTCGGTGAATCCATTTTCTGTGGACAGTGCCATGGGCAGGGGCCTAGTTTTGAACTTGATCATCCATCTCAGTGTGCCACCGCTTATGGCAGTTATCTTTTTGCCTATGTGGCCCATGGAGGCAATGAGTCTTGCCAGGAATGCCATATGCATAAGTCTGAACTTGGGCATAATATGGCATCCTATCGAGATGAGACTATGATCGAGATGGCACTTGATGTCAGTGTCGAAGGAAGGTCTCTTTTCTGGCGTAAAGATAAGGGGGAAGGGGTTCTGCCAATCGGTGTTATCAATGTTGAAATCTACAATAAAACGGGGCATGGCATCCCGGACGGCTGACCGACTCCAAACCGGCTGGTCCTGGATGTGACCGCAAAAACAACTGATGACAAGGAAATTTATAATAAGAAAAAGATATACATGCCTTTCCCTGGACGTTTTGGAAGAGGCAGCGAGATGGGCAGAGGGCCGTACGAAAAGAGCGGTCTCCTCAGAGAAACAAGCATTCCTCCTTTAGCTCGAGTTCATGAAACATTTGAAATCACTTACCCTTTTGAAGATGTAGTCAAAGGTGATAAGAGCCGGAGAGAATTGGTGAATGACGAACTTATTGTATCTGTCGTTTTATGGTATCTGCCGTTTGGTGAATTTGACGGCAACGAGGTTGTTTTTTTCGAAGAAGAGAAAAAACT
>JAUVON010000313.1 GCA_030599175.1 Desulfobulbaceae bacterium
GACTGATAAAAATCAAACACGAAAATGTTAAGAAAATACTACGAAATTTACAGGATGACGCTCCAGAAACAACCCACAAACCCTCTTGCAGATAGCGTAAACTTCGAGTTCTTAACCGGACACCACTGATATACCCTCACAGCAACTTGGCGATACTGACATACTGAACCCGTGAAGAGTACTGTTCGGTGCATCTGTGCAAGGCATCAGCAGTAATCTGATGGGGGTGTCCGATACCGATTGCCTGTCCCTGTTTTTCTGCTAACTCTACGAGTATTTCCAGTTGTTCACATATTTTCACCTGATCCATTTCATTATCCAGGAAAACATGCCGTCTTGCTGTTTTAACCCCGGCCTCCCGAGCAACCCGCTGTCCCACACTTGCGGCAGTAGTAAAGCTGTCCACAAAAAACAGACTGCTGTCGCCAATGAGTTCCAGTAAGCGGCCCATCACTACACTATTTTCTGTATAAAGAGACCCCATATGATTATTCACCCCTACAGCATGAGGAACAGCCGCCAGATCCTGTTCAAATTTTTCTTTTTGCAATTGTGGAGAATCCGCCAGGAAAAGAGTTCCCGGTCCAGGATCCCAGTGCGGATCTTTTGGTTCCAGAGGCAGATGCAGCAAAACGGTTTTCCCGGCATAAAATGCTGCACTTTCCTGTTTTCCGGTGAATGGTGCAAAGGGCAGAAACGAGTAGGTGAGCTCCAGGGGAAAGTTGAGCAGTTCATATCCAACCTGCTCATGATACCCAAGATCATCGATAATGATTGCTACCCGTGGTAAATCCTCCCCCCGGGTACGTTCCCGTTCTGCCGGTTCGCTTATCTGCTCTTTATGAGGTGGCGGGTCAGGCTCTTCAAAAACAATACCATTATTAGAGCCCTGGGAGATTTCCTGGGCAAAAACAGTCCGAAAAAAAATCACATACCCAGCTGCAAATACTGATACAACAAGCATAACAGTCAAAACAAAAAATATAACAACTCTCTTGATGCTGAAAAAACGTGATGGCTTCTTCACCTTCTTTTTAGCTTGTATTTTCTTTTTAGGACGGGCCATGGTTTTACAATTTTTGCCGGAAGAGTTTTTTCAACGCTATCATTTTTTGATGAACTCGTAAAAAGGTCAGTTTCGATGGATAAGTAGGTAAGCGTAGACTCCGAAAAGCTTCATATTGGAGGCGTGCAATTTTTCTATTATTTCGGCGTACATACGGTACGTCGTAATGATAGAAAAATTGTAACAACGAACAAGATGAAGAGTTTTTACGACGCCATCATTATTTGTCTCTTGTGAGAACATAGTGCGCTAATCCCTCAAGCAATTCACGTTCAAAAAGAGTGGAATTACCATCAAAGATTTGTAAGGCGTTGCATGCTATGGTCACAGCTTCTACCGCTCTTGCCCGTGCAAGATTAAAACCTTTATAGTTTTCTATCAGTTGACATACCTCGTCGACACACTCCTTTCTTTTCCCTGTATCAGCAAGAATTTCAAGCAGTCTTTTTCTGTCAGGGTCCGCAGCATTTTTGAGAGTTATAATCAATGGTAAAGTCATCTTTCCTTCCATAAGATCATTGCCAACTTCCTTGCCGGTTTTTGCGGAATCGCCCTGATAATCCAACAAATCATCGATAATTTGAAATGCACAGCCCAGATTATCTCCATACAGTTGCATTGCAAGGATTTGTTCTCTGTTCCCCCCTCCATACATTGCACCAATCACACAGGCGGCGGAAATCAAAAGACCGGTTTTTCCCATTATTGCATCATGGTAATCAAGCTCAGAAAGATTAGTGTTCACACTATTTCTCAACTGCATAAATTCCCCGTCCGCCATCCCTGCAGTTGCTGCACAGAAAACTTTAAGCCCTTCCTTCCCGGAAAAACGGCCAACAACAGACATGGCATATGCATGAAGAAAATCACCTGCCAGGATCGCAGGAGCGATACCAAACTTTCGATTGATGGTGGGGTTGCCGCGGCGACTATCAGAATTATCAATAATATCATCATGAAAAAGCGTTGCACCATGAAGATATTCAAAAGCACATGCCAGCCGATAGATTTTATCGTCACTGTCTCCGCATAAACGAGATGCGATCACTACCAGGAGGGGGCGGATACGTTTTCCACCGTTTAAAAGCCCATATTCAAGAACTTCAGCAAGAAGGTCATCAATTGTCGGCAGCAATTCCGTCAAATCCCTTCTCATCTGATTTTCAATCTTTTCCGCTTCTATTCTGATCGTGGTGAATAGTTTTTCAAATTCCATATCTTGCATTGGGCTCTTTCGTATTTATTTGAAAGTTATGTGTGATTTGGAAGGAGAGGGCTTCGGAGGAATGGCATGATGGTCTCTATTCTGATATTCGTGTAAAAAATGCGGATATCTCTTCTGTTGTCCTCACTACCGGTGCAGGAGGCAGACTTTTAAGAAAAGAACGGCCATACCCCTTTTTAAACAATCGCACATCCATTATTGCAAGTACTCCGCTGTCTGATGTTGAACGCATCAACCTCCCTACACCCTGTTTCAAACTCAGGATCGCCCTTGGCACCTGGAATTCAAAAAACGGTTTCCCACCATTCTCTGTAATATGCTGGATACGTGCCTGTATAACAGGATCACTGGGAACCTCAAAGGGCAGCTTATCAATTATAACACAACTGAGGGATTCACCAACAACATCAACTCCTTCCCAGAAACTTGCAACAGCCAGCAATACTGAGTGCTTCTCTTCTCTAAAATTTCTCAACAAACTATCTCGTGATGCTGTCCCCTGCACCAGAACAGGGTAGTCAAGAAGTTCATCAAGATACTCCGCCATCCTCTCCATACCTTTAAAGGAAGTAAATAACACCAATGCCCTCCCCTCACTGATCTTCAGTATTTCAAGAACCCGCGAACACACCTCATCTCCGTATTCGGCTGCAGAAGGCTCAGGAAAAGAATTTTCAGGTATATAGAGGATAGATCTGTTCCGGTAATCAAACGGTGAATCAAATCGCAAAAACTCTGTCCTGTCATCAAGACCCAGTCTTTCCTTCAGGTAGGAAAAGTCCCCTCCGGAAGAGAGTGTTGCCGAGGTCAGCACACAGGCGGATACAGCTGAATAGAGCGTACTGTTCAGTTCAGTTGCGACCTCTATCGGGGTTGCGGATAAAACAACAGATCGTTCTCTTTTCTCATACCAGTAAACATACGGTTGTTCATCATCACCGGAATCAAGAGCTATTTCCCGCAGATCCTTATTCAGTTCATTGCCGCGCCTCTCAAGAACCTTCCACGATTCACCATAACTGCCATACCCCAGGAGCTTCCCGCTGACCCTGTTCAAGCCGCTGGACAGCAACTCAATTTCGCTCTTCCATACATTAAGGGTAAGATCGTCAATCAGCTCCTGTAAATAGTATCTGCCGCGCTTAACCGGAAACAGGGCCATAAAGGAATCAACACGCTGCCTGAGCCCTTGTGCTGCCTGCCTGACAACAGCAACTTCAGCAGGCGGGAGATCAAGTTCAGCCTGCCGTTCCATATCAGAAATAAAATCATTAATCCGGTATTGACTGAAACTCCTGCCAAAAAACGTGGTCGCCACATTTTCAATATGGTGCGCCTCATC
>JAUVON010000137.1 GCA_030599175.1 Desulfobulbaceae bacterium
AGGCCTTCAGGATAAGGGGGACATATCGAACCGAGCTTGCTCAGACTGAAAAAGTATACGTTTTTGTACCACTTTCCGCCCTGCAGAAAATGCTCGGTGTGGGTGAAGGGGTGACCGAAATCGGTATCAACACTGGACAGAAAAATAACAGCCAGAGCATGGATCTGGGCGGGCTCGTCTTCAGACTCAATGAAAAAATCAAGGGCAGCGGATTTCTCGCCGAGGACTGGCATCAGATGCTGCCGGCCCTCAGCGCCTATCTCGAAATGTTTGACGGCTATATGTTGATCTGGTTTGTGGTCGTATTTATCGCCATGGGTTTCGGACTGGTAAATACCATGTTGATGGCAGTGTACGAACGGATGCGGGAGTTTGGACTCCAGCGGGCGCTCGGCATGCGTTCAACCCGGATTATCGCTATGGTGATGACTGAAATCCTACTGCTTCTGGCCCTCGGTTCACTTCTGGCAAACGGGTTTGCATTTTTTCTGATCAAAGTTCTTTTGCGCTCAGGGATAGATCTTTCACTCTTTGCTGAAGGCACTGAGATGTGGGGGATTAACCGTATCATTGTTCCTGTGATTTCAGCATGGGATGTGTACGCGGCAAATGGTGTTGTGCTTGTTCTGGGCCTGCTTGTAGGCCTTTACCCCGCCGTGAGGGCTGCACGTTTCAGCCCGGTTGAAACCATGAGACATCTATGAAATTGATGGCGTCGTAAAATATCCCTGTATTTCGCCATTTCGTCATTCCCGCGCAGGCGGGAATCCAGAACGTATTGAAATGACTGGATTCCCGCCTGCGCGGGAATGACGGAGCAGAGAGGTTTTTACGAGGTCATCAAAATTGATAATATTGAAAAAACTTAAATTCTTCGTTACCCGGGGAGAAGCTGATGCCAATCGTAGAGGTCGAAAAAATCAGTAAGATCTATCATCAGGGAAAGATCAGTTTCAAGGCTCTTGATAATGTGTCGCTATCAATTGGCAAAGGAGAGTTTACCGCCTTGGCCGGGCCATCCGGTTCCGGTAAAACAACACTTCTCAACCTGATTGGCGGACTTGACCTGCCGGACAGCGGCAGAGTTATTCTTGATGGATATGATTACAGAAAAATGAGCGATGGAAAACGTGCTGATCTCAGGCTCGAAAGCATCGGTTTTGTATTCCAATCGTACAACCTTATTCCTGTACTCACGGCTGCCGAAAATGTAGAATTTATTTTGCGTCTGCAAAAAGTGAGCAAACCGGAACGACTGGAGAGAGTGCGGGCAATACTGGATGAGGTCGGCTTGCATGGAAGGCATAACAGCAGGCCGGATGAACTTTCCGGTGGCCAGCAGCAGCGGGTGGCCGTTGCCAGGGCAATTGTTTCCAATCCGTCTGTTGTTCTGGCGGACGAACCAACGGCAAATCTTGACTCGAAAACCGGAGAAAAACTGCTCGATTTGATGAAGAAGATGAATGAGGAGCGACAGGTAACCTTTATTTTTGCAACCCATGATCACATGGTAATGGATTTTGCTGAACGAATAATATCGCTGCATGACGGCAA
This sequence comes from Desulfobulbaceae bacterium, assembly GCA_030599175.1. Taxonomy (GTDB): domain Bacteria; phylum Desulfobacterota; class Desulfobulbia; order Desulfobulbales; family Desulfocapsaceae; genus Desulfomarina. The sequence goes on from JAUVON010000137.1 coordinate 1,555, forward strand.
GGTGGCTGATGATCAGAAAAAAAGATGAAAATATGGCCTGTTTTATCTCTGACTGCTTATTTGCTGATACTGCAAATACCCGCCTTAGCCTTTGACTATGAACTGACAGGCCATGTTCGCGGGCAGGGTAGCCTTGCCTGGTATCCGGAGAATCATCTTCTTTCCCGGGCCGAGGATCGCCAGATTTTTTTTGACACCGGAGTTGACTTCAGGCTCAATTCCAGCCTATTTCTTTCAGACAACATCAGTTTTGATTTTGCCTACGAAGCCACAGCTGCAGGTGGACAGAGTAGAAAGGCAATAGCAAAGCTGTCTCAGGACAGTTCCCTTACTCAATTCTTCAAGGTACCTGCACCATCAGATGATCAGCAGCTTTTTTCCCTTACCCATGTTTTTTCAAATAATAATGAATATATCGCCTATCATCGTATAGACCGTCTGCTCCTGTCACTGGACACCGATTATGGCACTATCAAAGCCGGCAGGCAGGCATTGACCTGGGGGAATGGACTGGTATTCAATCCTTTAGACCTGATAAACCCCTTTGCCCCTGCCGACATCATTCGCGACTATAAGATCGGAACTGATATGCTGCTCTACCAGGTTGGAGGAGATCTTATTTCTGATTTCCAGCTGGTCTATGTTCCAAGAAGGAATCCTGAAACTGACGAATTGGATAGTTCCCAGTCGACCCTTGGGGCCCAGCTGCGCATTTCATACAACGAACTGGATCTCGACCTGCTTGCTGTTAAGAACTATGACGATCCTGTTTTTGGCATGGGAATGACGGGATATCTTGGTGATGCGGTTTTTCGCAGTGATTTCTCCCTCACCTTTCTCGAAGATGATGGTGGGAGAACACAATATCTCTCGGCTGTAGCCAATCTGGATTATTCATGGACATGGAAAGATAAAAACTGGTATGGTTTTTTCGAGCTGTACTATAATGGCCTCGGTGCAGACAACCCGATTAAAGCTCTACAGGATAAAGCGCTGGTCTCACGTCTTCTGCGGGGAGAGTTATTTGTCACCGGCAAATGGTATCTCGATGGAATGGTTCACTATGAAGCACACCCGCTGATTAATTGCTTTACCTCGGTTATCATTAATCTTAAGGACAGTTCCTTCCTGCTGCAGCCCAGAGTGATCTGGGATGTGGCGGAATCTGCCCAAATCCTGACAGGAGTCAATCTCCCCATTGGCGGGCCCGGGGACGAATTCGGAGAAATTGAAAACCAGGAAGCCGACATATCCTCCGGCCGGGGGATTCATGCTTATATAGTAGCAACGTGGTTTTTTTGATCCGCTGCAATCTTCCTTTAATTGTGAACCTCAGATTATGAAACAATCAATGGACAAGCATATTCCAGAGAGATACCAAAAGGCAGTGGAAATTTTCCAGGCAGGACTGCAGGCTGTTGCTCCCGGGCCTGCGATTAAGCGCTTTTGTCAACTCAATGGTGAAATATTGACAGTTGATGGTCAGAACTATGACCTTGATCAATTTGATAAAATCGTTGTTTTAGGTGCAGGAAAAGCCGGTGCCTCCATGGCAAAAGCGATTGAGGATATCTTAGGTGAGCGTATTTCAGCAGGTATTATCACTGTCAAATACGATCATCTTGAGGAGCTGAAGAAAGTAAAAATTCAGCAAGCGGGCCATCCTGTTCCTGATCAGAATGGTCTCGATGGTGCCCGAATTATTTATCAACTCGCTTTTTCGGCTGATGAAAAAAGTCTGGTAATCTGCCTGATCTCAGGTGGAGGATCGGCCTTAATGGTATTGCCTGCTGAAGGCATAACACTGGAGGACAAACAGAGAACCACCCAGGTTCTCCTGGATAGCGGAGCCACCATCCATGAAATAAATACGGTCAGAAAACATCTTTCTGCCATTAAAGGGGGTGGATTGGCCCGGGCAACCTATCCGGCAACCCTGATCACCCTGATCCTCTCCGATGTTGTCGGTGATGACCTTGACAGTATTGGTTCGGGTCCCTGTGTCCCGGACCCGGGAACCTTTTCAGATTGCAAAGCAATATTTGTAAAATATTCAATTGAGAATCAGATTCCGTCCGGAGTTCTATCTCATATTGAGTCGGGCATAGCAGGCACTATCCCTGAAACACCGAAATCAGGACAGCCATTCTTTGAAAAAACGCAAAACGTTATAATAGGAAATAATTTCCAGGCACTATTAAAGGCCAAAGAAAAAGCCGATGAGCTGGGATACAACACTCTGCTGCTTTCGTCCATGCTGGAAGGGGAAACACGCGATGTTGCCGCCAACCATATAGCAATTGCGCGGGAAACTCAGCTCCATGGATATCCACTGCCACAGCCTGCCTGTCTGCTCTCCGGCGGCGAAACAACAGTCCGGATACAGGGATCGGGAAAAGGCGGTAGAAACCAGGAGTTTGTCCTGGCTGCTGCCCTTAAGCTTGGGGGGATGAAAAACATTGTTATTTTAAGCGCCGGGACGGATGGAACAGACGGCCCCACCGATGCAGCTGGAGCGTTTGCGGATGAAACCACATTGCAGCGGGCGCAGACAGCAGGCCTAAATCCGCAAAAATATCTCGACGACAACGATTCTTATCATTTTTTTGATAAACTGGGCGATCTTTTAAAAACCGGATCAACCAATACCAACGTGATGGACCTGCGGATCATTCTCGTTGGTTCATAGCACAGGTTATTAATGATGGAATTGTAAAAAATCTCCTACTTCGTCATTATTAATTTTACTCTCCGGTAGAAAGACACCAGTCATATGCATTCCTGAACATCTGCATCCAGGGGGATACCTGCAGGTCTTTCATCTCTTCGGGCAGATAATGAGCCTGCCATGGCAGAAACACCCGTTCAGGATGAGGCATCAGGGCCAGATGTCTGCCGTCGGCAGAACAGAGAGCTGCCAACCCTTCGGGGGAGCCATTGGGATTAAACGGATATTTCTCAGTTGATTCTCCATTGTCATCAACATAGACAAGTGGGGTCAGCCCCTCCTTTTTCACCTTTTCTAGAATCTTCTCATCGGGAAAGTGGAGCCGCCCTTCGCCATGATCCACATGGATACCAAAGACCAGCCCTTCCATTCCTTTTAACATCATAGCCTGACTGTCCTGCACCTTCACCGTGGTCCAGCGTGATTCAAAGCGCCCGGAGTTGTTGGCAACAAATCGAGGTTGCCGCTCTGGTTCAAGACCCGGTTCAGGTACCCAGCCCAGAAGACCGAAGAGCTGACAGCCGTTGCAGATCCCTAAGGTAAAAGTATCCGGTCGATTATAAAAATCGTCAAACATCTGTTTGAGCCGGGAGTTAAAAAGAATGGTAGCCGCCCACCCTTTTGCAGATTCAGGAACATCCGCGTAAGAAAAACCGCCCACCGCAGCAAGCCCCCTGAACTGCTCAAGACTGACCGCACCTGTGAGCAGATCATTCATGCAGACATCCCATGGCTCAAAACCGGCTGCATAAAAGGCTGAACTCATCTCCCGATCGGAATTCGACCCCTCATCCCTCAATATAGCAACCCTGGGTTTATCAACCCGTTCTAAAAGTGCAGCAGGAGCTGGTTCCGGTGTAAAACTTAAATGATAGGAAGGCCCCTTTCTATTATAGATATTTTCCTTTTCCTGCTCAACACAAGTGAGATCAGCCTGCAGTCGCTCAAGCTGATAACTTGTCTCTTCCCACCAGCTCCTCAGCACTACCATCTTCTCGTGGAGAACGGATTCATTGTTATAGCTGATTGAAATCTGTTGATCTTTGGTTGTCCTGCCAAGTTCTATACAGTCCACTTTGTTTTTAGAGAGAATCTCTTCAACCTTTTTTTGATTTTCATCGCTGCACTCAACAACAAGGCCGAGTTCCTCAGAAAAAAGTGCTTCAAAAACGGTGCCGGAGCCACTCAAGTTTAGATCAAGACCACAGTTCCCGCTAAAAGCCATCTCAAGCAGGGTCGTAATAAGCCCGCCGTCACTGCGATCGTGACCGGCAAAGATCAACCCCTCGGCTATCAATTCCTGTACCGCCAGAAAACTGTTCTTGAGGAGCATGGTATCTTCAACATCGGGACTCTTATCCCCAACCTGGCCCGAGACCTGGGCCAAACCACTTCCTCCCAGCCGGTTACGGCCCCCGCCAAGATCAATAAAAAGCAGCCTGGATCCTGGATATTTGACATCAGGAGTGATAACCTTTCTAATATCAGGCACTGCCGCATAGACCGAAATGACAAGCTCACGGGGAGATTTAACAGTTTCACCCCCAACCATGGTCGCCATGGAAAGACTGTCCTTGCCGCCATCCACAGCCATACCGACATCAATCATTATATCCCGCATCGCCCCGGCTGCATCGTAGATAGCTGCACCCTCACCCGGAAGCTTTGGCGCCCACATCCAGTTAGCGGAACATTTCACCTGCTGTGGATCCTCAATCTTTGCCCAAACCAGATTGGTGAGTGACTCACCCACCGCCATTCGTGCGCCAGCCGCAGGATCCACCAGCATCTTGATAGACTGTTCTCCTATGGCCGTGGCTATTCCTGTATGACCAAAATGGCTCTGGGCCACCACAGCAACATCACTCACAGTAAGCTGCAGAGGACCGCAGCATTGCTGCTGGGCAATCAGCCCAGTAACCGCTCTATCAACCTTATTTGTTAAAAACCTCTTGGAGCCGACAGACACCAGCCGAAGCACATCCTTTAAGGCAGAAGATACTGTCAGGTCACCGGGAAGGCTTACCTCCCTGCCGTCTGAAGGTATTCTTTTATCTTCAAAGGTTTTCTGGGGAATATCTCCAAGCAGAGTATCAAGGTCTATATCCACAGGAGTTGATCCATCCAGACTATCATGGAGGACAAACCTCAGATCGCCGGTCACCTCACCAAGGAGTTCACAATTCACCTTTTCTCTATCGCAGATAGCCTGGAACTGTTCGATATTCTCCGGCCTGATCAGAAATCCAGTTCTTTCCTGGTATTCCGCCACATAAATTTCCAGAACAGACATGGTGGGGTCACCCACCCGGATATTCCGGATCTCCACCCTGCCGCCCGATTTCTCCACCAGTTCCTTCAATACATTGGCAGGCCCACCTGCCCCCTGGTCATGGATAACATCAATCAGCGTCTTATCTCCCATCTCATTGCAGGCCCGGATAACACGGTTCATCTTCTGTTCCATCTCCGCGTCACCACGCTGGACCGCATTGAAGTCAAGGCTTGATTCGTTCTCCCCCTGCAGCATACTGGATGCGGCGCCACCGCCAAAGCCAACCCTGTAGGCGGGGCCACCAACCTGAACGATAAGCATCCCCTTTTCTTCTCTGGCCTTTTCTGTATGACGGGCGTCAATCTGACCTACCCCCCCGGTAAACATGATCGGCTTTAAAAAACCCCACCTGTCACCATTTTCAAGACGCATATCAAAAGATCTGGTAAAACCCTGAATAAGCGGTTCACCAAATTTATTTCCATAATCTGAGGCACCATTGCTGGCTTCAATTTCAATCTCCAGTGGTGATGCCAGATTATCCGGACGGGAATAATCATTTTCCCAACCCAGCTCATAACCGGGAATATTCAGATTGCCAACGCAGTAGCCGGCAGTACCGGCAATCACCAGACCGCCCTGCCCCGTTCCCTGGACAT
>JAUVON010000390.1 GCA_030599175.1 Desulfobulbaceae bacterium
ACACGTGATGACTGGCTTTGGGCTATGATGGGACTTTTGTTTAGAGTCGTATGTTGGGTATACTGTTGGGTATAAAAAAGAGCTTAGAGGATCGAAGTCTCTAAGCCCTTGATTTTTTTGGCTCCCCGGGACAGACTCGAACTGCCGACCAAGTGGTTAACAGCCACCCGCTCTACCAACTGAGCTACCGGGGATCAAATAGATAGCCAAGTGGTTAATCCCGCCGCGGCGGGACTCTACCAATCCCGCTGAAAGCGGGACTACCGTGGATTAATTTAGTAGCCAAGTGGTTAATCCCGCTTCCAGCGGGACTACCAAGGCACAATAAAGAACATTAACAGAATTACTTATAACGGTCAACAAATTTTTCCAATATTCTTCATCCTTGTAATCGGCTTGACAGTGTGAAATATTCTCTTTATTTACTTGGCTTAGGATCAAAGATGAGAATCTACCCTAACGTTGCAAACCCACACCGGCAAAAACCGCTACGCTCGCACCAGAGCACACCATCTGCGCCTGTGCTCGCATCGGCCAGGATCTCACATACTGTTAAGTATGCTACGACCTGTCCGAGGCTGTGCTCAGCCACATCTGGCGCACTCTGGAGCGTTTTTCCTCGGTGCAGGTCTGCAACGTTAGGGTATATCCAAACATGTTTACGCCCCCTTGCGAGTGCAAGGGAGAAAGTCTCAGGTAGCTTTTCCAGGACATTTGGAAGGGAGTTTAGTGTATAAGATATGAATGAAAAGGGGCACCAAAGGAGGGGGCCATGGCATTAATGACAAAGGAGCAGTATCTATCGAGCCTGAGGGAGCTTGATCATCGGGTGTTTATTCAGGGAGAAGCGGTTCAGAACGTACCGGATCATCCCATATCAAAACCACCGGCCATGGCAATGGCCGAGACTTATAATCAGGCTGAACAGGAGGATATGAAACCGTTATTTACTGCGCAGTCTCATCTCACCGGTGAAATGATCAACCGTTTTACGCATATCCAACACAATATTGAGGATCTTGTAAAAAAAATTCTTATGCTGAGAATAATGGGCAGAAAGACGGCTTGCTGTTTCCAGCGCTGTGCGGGCCTGGACTGTATGAATACCGTATATGCCATAACTTATGATCTGGATCAGGAATTCGGAACCCGGTATCATGACCGTTTTGTGGATTTCATGAAATATATCCAGTCAAATGATCTCCTACCCGCCGCCTGTATGACAGACACAAAAGGAGACCGAAGCTTGCCGCCGTCAAAACAGGAGGACCCGGACCAGTACATGCATATTGTGGAAGAGAAAAAGGGGGGCATAGTGGTTCGTGGAGCAAAACTGCATATTACTGGTGCAGTGAATTCACATGAACTACTCGTAGTTCCCACACGAGCCCTGAGGGAGGAGGACAAGGATTATGCTGTCTCCTTTGCCGTGCCCGCGGATACCAGAGGGGTCACATTCATATATGGACGCCAGCCATCTGATACGAGACGCCTCGAAGATGGCCGGTCAGACGTGGGCAACCTCTATTTCGGTGGCTGTGAGGCCATGGTGGCTTTTGACGATGTTTTTGTACCAGAAGAAAGGATATTCATGAAAGGTGAATATGCCATGGCCGGGCGGCTGGTGGAACTTTTTGCAGCTCACCATAGGGCCAGTTATGGCGGGTGTAAGGTGGGGGTTGGTGATGTACTCATCGGGGCAACAGCGGCCATTGCCGAGGCCCACGGTACGGAAAAAACTTCCCATATCAAGGATAAAATAGCAGAGATGATCCATCTTAATGAGACACTGCATGCGGGGGCACTGGCCAGTACCGGCAAAGGTTATCCCACACCAAGCGGCGCCTATGCGGTGGATCCCCTCCTGGCCAATGTATGCAAACTCAATATCACCCGCTTTCCCTTTGAAATATCCCGTTTGGCCCAGGACATAGCCGGTGGTCTTCTAGTCACTATGCCATCTCTTAATGATCAGGATAATCCTGATATTGGGACTTACGTGAAAAAGTATTTGGTGGGGAAATCAGGAGTGGACAGTGAAAAAAGAATACGCATATTGCGGCTTATTGAGAACATCACATTAGGTACGGGTGCAGTTTCCTACTTGACTGAATCCATTCATGGCGCAGGCTCTCCCCAGGCCCAGAAAATCATGATTACACGATTGGCCGACATTGAGTCTGCCAAGTCCTGCGCATACAAATTGTGCGGGATTTGATGGTCTCGCAAAAAGTCAAAAAATATACTTTTTTACGAGAGTGTTTCATCGCTTTGCTACTGTATTCCGTGTTTAGTGTTTGACCCCGCAAGGTGGGTAATAAATTGGTATTTCAGCAGATATTTCGAACTAAACACTAAAAACCAAACACCAAAAACATGATGAATTCGGCTTTTTACGAATTCATCAGGATTTAGGAATAGAAAATATAGGAGGATGATCTATGGACACATCTCAATTGGTTGAACAATCTCAATTCATCTATAATAATCTGAGGCTCAAGACATTTCCCGTGGGAGTAAAATTCTTGAAAGAAAAAGATGCCCTCCCCGAAAAAGCCCGCAGGCCTTCAATATTTCTCAAGAAAAAAATCACCACCTGCCAGGCAATGACCATGGCGCGGACCTATGGCTGGCAAATGGGCATGACTTCAGAAGACCTTATATGTGTGCTTTCATCCCTTGCCCTTGGCT
>JAUVON010000342.1 GCA_030599175.1 Desulfobulbaceae bacterium
AAACTTTTTGCCATCCGCCCTGAGATTTCCTTCGATAATGTTAGCCATTTTTCTACCTTAATTATTTTTTAACTCTAATCTTGATGAACTCGTAAAAACCTCAATTTCGATGGATAAGTAAAAAGCTTCATATTGGAGACGTACAATTTTTCTATTATTTCGGCGTACATACGGTACGTCGTAATGATAGAAAAATTGTAACAACGAACAAGATGAAGAGTTTTTACTTAACCATCAATCATCAACTTCCATTAAATGCCCCATCCGATCCCGTTTGCAAAGCAGGTAGCCTTTATTCTCTTCCCCTGCTTCCATCTCCAGAGGAAAGCGCGCTACAACTTCAATACCGTATCCTTCAAGCCCGACGATCTTTTTGGGGTTATTTGTCAAAATTGCCATTTTTTTCACTCCGAGATCGCGGAGGATCTGAGCCCCGATACCATAATCTCTGAGGTCACTCTTAAAGCCCAGTTTCTGGTTGGCCTCAACAGTATCCAATCCGTCATCGTCCTGAAGACAGTAAGCCTTCAACTTGTTCACCAGGCCGATACCTCTTCCCTCCTGACGCATATAGAGAACAATGCCTGCACCCTCCTGCTCTATCATCTTCATCGCCGCACTGAGCTGCAGACCACAGTCACATCTTGATGAACCAAAAACATCACCGGTAAGACATTCAGAATGTACACGAACCAGCACCCGGTCAACCTTGGAGATATCACCTTTCACCAGTGCGATATGCTCATGATTATCCACCGAATTTGTATATATCACTGCTTTAAACGGTCCGGCATGTTCAGTGGGGATTCTCGCCTCAGCCTCCCTCTTAATCAGTACGTCTTCACGAAGCCTGTAGGCAACCAGATCGGCAATTGTGGCAATTTTCAGGTCATGTATTTTTGCAAATTTTTCCAGATCAGGCATGCGGGCCATTGTACCGTCATCTTTCATGATCTCGCATATTACACCCGCAGGAGTCAATCCTGCAAGCCTGGAAAGATCAACAGATCCTTCGGTCTGGCCGGTTCTGACAAGCACTCCACCATCGCGGGCTTTAAGCGGAAAAATATGGCCGGGGCTGATTATATCACGGGGTGTTGCATCCGGCGCAACAGCAGCCTGAACAGTACGGGCTCTGTCCGCTGCTGAAATCCCGGTTGAAACCCCTGTTCTCGCCTCAATGCTCACTGTAAACCCGGTTCCATAAGGAGACCTGTTGTCGCTCACCATCATCGGTAAATCTAGTTTTTCAACCAGTTCACTGCTGAGAGTCAGGCAGATAAGACCCCTGCCGTGAGTAGCCATAAAATTTATGGCGGCTGCATCGACAGCCTCTGTGGCCATATAGAGATCCCCTTCATTCTCACGATCTTCATCATCAACGAGAATGATCATTTTACCTGCTTTAATGTCTTCGATAACCTCTTTGATAGGACTTACTGCCATGATGTTCACACTTTATATTTTTTATGGTTGATGATGTCGCAAGAACTCTCCACTCGGAGTCTCGCAAGCTCACTTACCGGGAGTCTCGCAGGCTCGCTTACCTGTTTCGCTGCTGTAAAACTTTTATATGAATCCATGTTTTGTGAGAAAACCGGAACTGATACCTTCAGTGCTGTTAAGTTCACCATTCTGCTGTGGCGATAAAAGCAATTTTTCAATGTACTTGCCGATGATATCTACCTCAACATTCACGTTAACTCCCACTTTTAGTTCACCAAGTGAAGTCACTTTGAGGGTGTGGGGGATTATGGATACTGAAAAAAATCCTGGCCCACAGCTGTTCACCGTTAAGCTCACCCCATCGACGGTTATCGATCCCTTCTCTATCACATAACGGCCCAGCGAATCGGGAAAAGAGAAAGTAAAAACTGTATAGTCTCCCAGCTCTTTCCGACTTTTAACAACCGCCATGGTGTCAACATGACCGGAGACCAGATGACCGCCAAGACGATCCGACAGCCTTAAAGCCCGTTCCAGGTTGACTGAATTTCCTTGACTGAGAAAGCCAAGGCGACTACGGGACAGTGTCTCAGGAGATACATCAACACTGAACCGGCGTCTTTTTATATTATAAGCAGTAAGGCAAACCCCGCTTACAGCTATGGATTCGCCCTCTTCAGGATCGGTTAGATCAAATCCCGCCTCAAGATCGAAGGCCAGCCCGCCACCGACTGTTCTTTTGGCAATGAGCCTGCCAACTCCTTCAATAATCCCTGTAAACATTCAATCCGACCCCACACTAATCAGGAGTTCTTTTCCAGCTTTTCTGCTTTCTCAATCAAATTTCTGGCAATATTATCATGTTGGAAATTTTTATGAATAGAAGCAGCAGTTCTATAGGCATCTGCAGCTTTGCCATACGTCCCTGCTCCCACATATATCTCCGCCAATGACTCCATTGTAGTAACAGCACCCTGGGGATCCCTGTTATCCTGATACCAGTCCAGCATATCGAGACATGTTTCAATGGCATTATCATACTGCTGCATTGCCGTATAAGCGACAATAAATTGCTTTGAGAGGGCCAGAAGACTCATCCTGTCATTGGATTTATCACAGATCTCATACGCCCTGTTAAAATAGTCAAGAGCCTTTTCATTCTCTTTTTTTGCCAGACATACAAGACCTAATTGATTACAGGCATTGGCAATTCCAGCCTCGTCTTTTTTTTCTTCAAAACCAAGAAGAGCATTGTGCAGGGCAACTGCAGCCTGTCCGGTTTCATTGTTTTCAAGAAACCGTTTCCCTTCCTCAAAATCGGCCTGTACAGGGTCGGACGGTTTTTTATCTTGTGAATTATCTGCTGCAGGACTGATCGAATTGATATCCTGAAGTTTACTGCTCATAGTTATTTTCCTCTCTGGATAGCTTGTATTGCTGCTGCAGTCTCTGCTGCAACTGTTGAGGTAATCAATTTCCCGTCAGTACAGACAGGAAACTCCTCGGTATCGCCGCTTAATCCCATTAGCTGGATAGTTGCTTCCTTTGCCTGAATGCGGCCCAGCAGCCGAGCAGTGTTTCCCCGCACTCGGGGATCAGGATCCTGCAAAAAATCAAACAGTGTGTAAAATGGCATATTTCTGATCAGATCAGGACGATTTTCTGCAACCTCCGCCAGTGCCCATAACACCTGGGGCCGGGTGGAGGGGTCGCCAACATAGTTCAGAAGATGTGTGGCAAAGGCACCAAAGATATCAGGCCTCATGGCTATTGTATACCCTAAGGTTTCCACCAT
>JAUVON010000084.1 GCA_030599175.1 Desulfobulbaceae bacterium
ATTTCTTGATTTTCAAATATTTTTCACATCCAATTTGTATCATGCGAGTTCCTCGCAGATAGCGTAGACTTCGAAGACTGATACAAATCAAATGTGAAAATATTAAGAAAATACTACGAAATTTACTGGATGACGCTCCCAAAAGTTACCCATGAATCCTCTTGCAGATAGCGTAGACTTCGAGATCTAAACCGGACACTACTGAAAGAAATTGTCATTTATGACTGCAGAAAAAATAACAGAACTCCAATCGCAACTGAAACTGGCACGGGAACGTATAGCGGAACTTGAACAATTCGTCACCCGCCAGTCGGGAACAGTATTTTCTTCTGTTCAGGATCTCTCAAAATGCGGGATGGAAAATGTCGAACTTGAGCAGAGCAGAAATAAATACCGGAAACTTGTCAATTATGCAAATGATGCCATGTTTGTCATCACTCTCGATACAGAAAACCCATATTATGGTTATTTTTCCGATGTGAACAATGTCGCCTGTAAACAATTTGGCTACTCCCGTGATGAGCTTCTTCGTATGACACCTTTTGATTTATGTGATGACGATGACTTTGGCTATATCAAGGATATGCTTATTCACCTCAAAAAAGAAGGCAACCTTACATATGAAACAGTGTACAGGCGAAAAGACGGTTCAAGATTTCCAGTTGAAATAAGCGCTCTTCGCTTGACTATTTCCAATGAAGATCTGTTTACGTTCATTGCCAGGGATATCTCTGAAAGAAAACAGATGATGACCGAACTTGAGGCAGCAAAAGAGAAAGCTTTTGCTGCCAGCAAGGCAAAGTCGAAGTTTCTGGCCAACATGAGTCATGAGGTGCGGACACCGATGAACGGAGTTATCGGGATGCTTCAACTACTGCAGATGACCCAGCTCAGTGATGAACAGGAGGAATACGTCAAGACAGCTTCAGCTTCAGGAGAAAGTCTTCTGACCATAATAAACGACATCCTTGACAACGCAAAAATAGAGTCGGGTAAGGTACAGATAAATCCAGAACCTTTTGAAATAACCGCCGTTATGGATCCCCTGATAACCTCTTTTAAAAGTAGTCTGGATCCTCAAAAGGTTAAACTCAATTACTCAATAAGCCCTGAAGTACCGGATGTTTTTGTTGCAGACCAGGCAAGGCTGAAACAAATTCTTTTCAACCTGATAGGAAACGCTGTTAAATTTACTGATTATGGAGAAATTTCCATCTCTATCCAGGTGCTGGAAGAAATTAACGGAAAGTATTTGAGAATAAGCTGGACTGTTTCAGATACTGGCATAGGTATTCCTGAGGATGCCGTGAACGAACTGTTCGAGCCGTTCACCCAGGTAGAAGATAACAGTCGCCGTAGACGTAAAGGAACCGGGTTGGGTTTGAGTATCGTGAAACAGCTTGTCAACCAGATGGGAGGAAATGTTTCACTGAGACAAAATGAACCTCAGGGCACCTCCTTCACTTTCGATATTCTCACAGAAACATGTGAAAGCACTGATTTCATACAGCAACCGGAAGGCATTACCCCCCTGTTAACCAGCCCCATGCGAAGGTTGTCAACCCTCATTGTTGAAGATGAACCAATTAATCAACAGATTCTGAAGGCAATACTGACCAAACTCGGTCACAAAACAACGGTAACATCTGATGGATACAGTGCTATGGAGCTCATGACATCCATGGATTTTGACGTTATCTTGATGGACGTACAAATGCCTGAACTCGATGGGTTGGAAACAACCAGGATAATTCGTTCATCGAAAAAATATGAGGAAGTTAAAAGAATTCCAATAATTGCACTCACAGCATACGCCATGGCCGGGGACAGGGAAAAATGTATGGAAGCCGGTATGGATTACTACCTTTCCAAGCCGGTAGACGTGAAGGCGCTGGTCAAGATTCTCAAAGCCCTGAACAGGGATATTTAGCCTGCTCCACCTAAAACCAATTCCCCCCATTAATCAAATCTCTGTTTCTTTCACTCACCCGGTTTCATCCGAATAATATTCATAAACCGACCACCAATTCCAGTCAAAACAACCGATTATTAACTTGACCTGCCAGAGGTTCAAAGATAGTCTGAATTTGCTTCATTATAGTACGATAAAAAAGGTCTGGCACACAATGACATGCCTTTTTCTTTGACAACTGAAAGCAGAAGCTTTACCTATTTAATCAGACTATTAAATACAGACAGACTCGCAACCATTGCAAAAAGGAATGGTATAAAACTCTATGAAACCGACTCTACTTACTGCAGTCCTTTGCTGTTTCTCTCTATTGGCCGGTACATCCAGCGCTCAAAACCGTATAGAATCAAGGCAGCCTGATATCCCACAGCTTTGGACTGCCGAAAATGCAGTTGCATTTGCAATCTCCGGCAATCCCGACAGTTTCATCGCTCAAAAACGTATTGAAGAGGCTCAGGCAACAGCCGAGATGGCAAAAGCAGCTGACTATCCCCTGATTAACCTTTCTGCTGAATATGCACAAACCAACACACCGATGTACTCTTTTGGCAATATTCTCAACCAGGGTGCTTTCGATAACAGTATAGACTTTAACGACCCGGGGAGAACCGATAACCTTAACCTCAAGGCTCTCATCGCATATCGCCTCTACAATGGCGGTCGGGATCAGGCAGAAATCGAGGCCGCCTTAGCTACAACAGAAATGTCAAAATCGGATCTTATTGCGGTTCATCAGCGCCTGGGATTTGAGGTTATAAAAACCTTCCAGGCAATTGTTCAGGCTGAAGAAATGGTCAAAGTTCGCCAAGCCTCTCTGGATGCGATCACAGTCGCCCTGGATGTTGGCAGAGCCAGATACGATGCCGGCGACCTCCTCCGGGGAGACCTGCTTAACCTGGAACTCCAGCAGGCACGAGCCAGTGAAGATCTGATTCAAAGCCAACATAGCCTGGAGTTGACGAAACGAAGCTTTTTAAACCTCCTTGGCCTTCGTGACGGAGAAGTAGTCCTGAGTGATACGAAAGAAACCGTACAACAGTTGCCTGAATCGATCAACTACCAGAATCGTCAGGAATTAAAACATCTGCTGGCAATGGAACAGGCAAGCCTGGCCTTGTTAAGAAAAGCAGAAGGAGGCAGGCGTCCAACGGTTGATGCTTTTGCCAGCTATCAGATAGATGCAGGCATGGTATTAGAGGAAGCTGGAGACTCATGGATGGCAGGAATAAAGATGGATTACAACCTTTTCGATGGCAGGAGAACCTCCTCGGAAATCGTAAAGGCTAAATCTCAACTGCAAGGAATACAAGGCCTCATCCAAAAAACAGAACTAGCCCTGAATCTTGAAATTCAACAGGCAGAGCTTAACTATCAGCAGGCGGAGAAAAGATTGAGTGTAACAGAGAAGATGGTCACAGTTGCCGAGGAAGGGACACGTCTCAGCAGAGTTAGATTCAAGGAAGGTGTGATTCTGGCTTCAGATCTTATAGACTTTGAGCTGCGATTATCAGATGCACACGCAAGACAGCTTGCAGCCAGAGCTAGATATCAGGTAGCGATTGCCAGTCTGCGCAGAGTAGCAGGGTTACCGCAATTTCCTAACACAGAGAAGACAAGAGAGGGACTTAAATAATGAAGTGGTATAAATTAACAGGGCTTTCGTTTTTTATAATTTTGACCGCTATCATCCTTGGCGGTTGCAAAAATGATGCAACCGATCATAAACAACAGGCAGAAAATCTTCCTGCAGTCGCTGTTACAGTAGCAAAAGTGGAAAAGAGTATTGCAGAAAATCAAGTTGAAGTTGTCGGCACCGTCCAGGCTGTTGAGCAAGCTGAAATTGCTGCAAAAATCAGCGGCAACATTATCAACCTGCCTGTTGACCTGGGCTCCCGTGTCCAAAAAGGTGACCTTTTACTCGAAATCAGGGCGGGAGAGATTTCGGCAAAACTACAACAGGCAAAAGCACAACTTGAACAGGCAAAACGAAACCTTACCAGAGAAAAAAATCTCCTGAAAAAAAAGGCGGCAACTCCGGAGACTGTAAAATCTCTGGAAGACCAGATGCGTATTGCCCGGGCTGCCCACAGAGAAGCATCAACAATGCTTGAATACACCAGGATTGCAGCACCTTTTACCGGCATTGTCACCCGTAAACTTGCTCATATCGGTGACTTGGCAACCCCCGGGAAACCCCTGTTGAATATGGAAGGAGAGAATAATCTGCAGGTTTTAACAGATATCCCGGAGGCGATGATCCTGCAGATTAATAAAGGTGATACTCTCTCCATATTCATCCCTTCCGTCAACCTGAGCATACAAGGTAAAGTGGCTGAAGTTGCCCCCACCGCTGATCCATCCTCACGAACGGCCCCCATAAAACTTAAAATTCCTCCAAACAAGAAACTCAGGTCTGGTCAGTTTGCCAGGGTAACACTTACTATGGCTCCTGCAGAAACACTCACTGTTCCTGCCTCAGCACTCAGCACCTATGGTCAAATGGAGAGAGTTTTTGTAGAAACAGACGGCAAGGCTAAGCTGCGCCTCGTCCGATCAGGGATTAGAAATCAAGACCGGATTGAAATTTTAAGCGGTCTGCAGGAAAATGAGACTGTCATTATATCCAATAAAACTACCCTCATCGACGGTCAGCCGATAGTCATCCAGAAATAGATACAAATCTGTAATATATACTATGAAATCAAACAGTAATAACAGAATGGGTTTTGCAGGACGCCTTGCCTCCACCTTTATTGCATCGAAATTAACACCTCTCGGTATTATCGCCTCTCTTTTGCTGGGATATCTAGCCATCGTAATGCTTCCCCGTGAAGAGGAACCACAGATCAAAGTGCCGATGATCGATGTCTTGGTTTCCATGCCGGGTGCCTCCCCAAAAGAAGTGGAAGAACGGCTTTCTATCCCCATGGAAAAACTGCTCTATGAACTGCCGGGGGTAGAATATATTTATTCCACTTCCATGCAGGGTCAGAGTCTGCTTGTAGTACGGTTCTTTGTCGGGGAGAGCCTTGAGACATCCATCGTCAGGCTGAACCAGAAACTCGCCACAAATTTTGACAGAATTCCCAAGAGTGTCCGGAAGCCGCTCATAAAGCCGCACACTATTGATGATGTCCCTATCATGGCACTCACCTTTCATAGTAAAAGTTATGGCCACTATACTCTGAGACGACTTGCAGCCCAGGTTGATGACTCCATCAACAACATCAGTGACGTTGCGGAGACCAAGCTTATCGGTGGGACGAAGAGACAACTCACTATTCATTTTGATCCATTGCTTCTTGCCTCACGCAACCTGACCCTGGATGAACTTGCCCCTCATATTCAACAAGTCAACAGCCAGATACATTCAGGGAATCTCAAATCACTGAACCAGGAAATTCTCCTGCAAACAGGCACATTTCTAGAAAATTCTCGTGAAATCGGCAGAGTAGTAGTCGGTGTCTACGGTGGAAATCCGGTCTATCTAAACGATGTGGCAACCATCACCGATGGTCCGGAAGAACCTTCAAACTATGTGCTTTACGGTGAACCCGAGAACAAGAGTCGCGAAGCTGCTGTTACGCTCTCTATTGCAAAAAGGCCAGGAGCCAATGCGGTATCGGTTGTACATGAGGTGGAAGAACGGCTGGAAAGTTTAAAAGGAACATTAATTCCCGCAGACCTGCAAATAACTATTACACGGAACTATGGTGAAACAGCTGCAGAGAAGTCAAATGAACTCCTGTTCCATATGGGTATTGCTGTTTTCGGGGTCGCCCTGCTCATTCTCTTTTTTCTGGGCTGGCGTGAGTCGATCATCGTTATGCTGGCTATCCCGTCAACCCTGGCACTTACCCTGCTTGTTTTTTACCTTTATGGCTACACCCTCAACCGTATTACTCTTTTTGCCCTGATTTTCTCTATCGGAATTCTGGTCGATGACGCCATCGTGGTGGTTGAAAACATTGTCCGCCACCTTCGATTACCGATAAATCGCGGCAGATCTATGACCGAAGTGGCCATAGAAGCTGTAGAGGAAGTCGGCAACCCGACTATTCTCGCAACCTGGGCTGTGATAGCCGCCATATTGCCTATGGCTTTTGTCGGGGGGCTGATGGGCCCCTATATGCGGCCTATTCCTATCGGCTCATCCGCGGCCATGGTGTTTTCTCTAATTATCGCCTTTACCGTCACCCCCTGGGCGGCAACCCATATTCTAAAAAAACCGGAAATCAGCGATACTTCACACGGTGAAGAGACAACCCCGGACGATTGGTTTACCCGAATTTATCACAGGATCATGGATCCTTTACTGGCTCATGCGGTATGGCGAACCGGTTTTTATATAGTCATTACCGCCATGCTGCTCGCCTCCTGCTCAATGGTATACCTGGGAATGGTCAAGGTGAAAATGCTGCCCTTTGACAATAAAAGCGAATTCCAGGTGATTCTCAACATGCCTGAAGGATCCACTCTTGAACAAACCAGCCGTGTTGCCATGGAGATGGCCGATGTGATCAGCGAAGATCCAGCAGTCGTTAATTACCAGATTTATACAGGAACAGCCTCTCCCTATAACTTCAACGGCCTTGTCCGTCATTACTTTATGCGTCAGGGGCCAACTGTTGCAGATATCCAGGTAAACCTGCTGCCAAAATCTGAACGTACTCTGCAAAGTCATGATATTGCCAAAAGAGTCAGGCCGGCAATTGCCGAAGTAGCGAAAAAATATGGTGCAGCCGTTGCAGTAGCCGAAGTGCCGCCCGGCCCCCCGGTACTGCAAACCATTGTTGCTGAAATATATGGCCCTACCAATGAAGCCAGGGTCAAGCTTGCCAAAGAGGTGAAAGAAATTCTCCATTCCACCACAGGTGTAGTTGATATCGACTGGTTCCAGGAAAAGGAGAGGAATCGTAAAATTATAACCGTGGACAAAGAAAAAGCTGCTTTAAACGGCATCTCAGAACAGCAGGTTACCAGAGCAATTACAACAGCGGTTAAGGGACTTACTCTCGATCTCTATCACCAGCCTCTAGATAAGGAGAGTATCAATATCGTTCTTCAGCTGCCTCCTAAATACCGGGCAAGAGTTGAGACACTTCTCAATATTTCGCTCCGGTCTGAAACAACCCCCGGTGCCCCCCTCGTCCCCTTGAGAGAGCTTGTACATGTTTCGGAGCAGCTGGTAGAACAGCCTATCTACAGGAAAAATCTCAAGCCGGTTATCTATGTCACCGCGGATGTTGCGGATCTGGTGGAAAGCCCGGTTTATGCCATTCTGGAGATGAATAAAAAACTGGCCGAACTCGATGGTCGCGATTTTGGCGGCAGAGAAGAACGGGTTAAAATATACAATTTAAACCAACCCTTCTCTGAAGCGGAGCCTTCCATAAAATGGGATGGGGAATGGCATATAACCCTGGAGGTTTTTCGTGATCTGGGCCTGGCCTTCTGTGTTGTGATGATCCTTATCTATATGCTTATGGTTGGCTGGTTCAAAAACTACTTTACGCCGCTGGTGGTCATGGCAGCCATCCCCTTCTCACTTATCGGCATCCTGCCTGCTCACTGGGGATTTGGTGCTTTTTTTACAGCCACCTCGATGATTGGTTTTATGGCAGGTGCCGGTATCGTCGTACGTAACTCCATCATTCTTATCGACTTTATCGAACTGCGTCTCAAAGAGGGGTATCCTTTGTCTAAAGCGGTGGTGGATGCGGGAGCAATTCGCTTTCGGCCCATGCTGCTTACTGCCCTTGCGGTAGTCATCGGAGCCTCTGTTATCCTGGCAGATCCGATTTTCCAGGGCCTTGCCATCTCACTAATGTTCGGTGAGATCGCCTCACTGCTGGTGAGTCGAATGGCTGTACCTGTGCTCTATTACAGCCTGAAAAAACATCAACGTTAAATTCACCTTTATAAGCAGGCTGGAGGAACCACTCAATTAAGCGAAAATCGTGCGTCTTCCGCTTCCCTGCCTTCTCCGGGGAAATACGTTAATTCGGTAAAAGTGGTTTTGCCATCATCGCCGACTGTAATTACAGCCGAAGATCGTGTACCGTAGCCAGGGCTATCTATAAATATTGTGCCAAGCAACCGCTCCCATTCCTGCCCTATACCGGTATCAGGAAGAAGCCCATCCTGAGGGCGGTGCCTGTCTCTGAGCTGATCAAATATTTTTTCCGTCTCAACCAGATCTGTATCCACCATAACAGCTTTGAGCAACTCCTTTCCTCTGACCACCTTAGGCCATGGTGTATCAAGAAAATGGTTACTCAATCCGTAGAAACCCGGTTCAAGCCGAGCATAGTTATTCTTCCGGTTGGTATAATAAAAAAGATCATCTCCCTCTCCCAGGATAAGATTGAACCCGTTAAACAGTGACGCCTTCCCGCTCAATTCGTCTAAAAAATCTACTACTGATATTTTCGAGTCGAGATAAGAGCGAAGTATTTCTCCCCTGGAAGGTGCATTTTCAAGCTGCCTGCCTCCTTCACGGTAATTGGTGAGGGCAGCAATTTTCCCATCCCGGTTAATTCCGAGCCATGTCCCGCCACCCTGAAGATCCAGCCCTGCCAGGATGCATTTATTCTGATCAATAAAATCAAGGGGAGCTGTCGGTCTTTGCAAAAACTCATCACGGTTGGCAGCAACCACCATTTTATACCCTGGAGTAGTTTTATAGGATAAAAAGAGAAGACACATTGATTTTCAGGACTTCCGGGGCCATGTCTCATCATGCTTTTCTTCAACAAAATAGCAGAATATCGGCCATTCAAATTCTTTTTTCGAAATGGGGCATCTCAAGGTGACTTTATGCTCACCGATAGCAGCTACCTCCCAATCTCCATGCCTCCGACTTCCTTCAATATGGATTTTTTGACCTACACGGAAAGAATATGGAGTAAAAACAGCAACATCATATTTCATAATCAATCACCAAAGAGAAAGAATTTATTTATCGAACATAAAGCAGAAACAATTTAAAAGAGTATTAATGAGAGACTATCCAAATTTCTCTCACAAGAAGGTACTCTATGTTCAATGAGAATTTCCACCTCTTTTTGAAGCTACAAAACAGTGGTCTTGCATTTGCCGACAAAGTGAGTAATTTGTATCCGTGTAATTGATTATCCCCATATTCCCCAACTCATTATCAACCATTTTGCTGTACCTGTTTAATAGATGCTAATGCCACCACAGATTGCTACAGCTGCCGTCGCCATAATCAAAGTTCTTACCCCGGAGGAAAGATTTTTAATCCTCCGAAGAGCCAACCATCCTTCAGACCCGTGGTCCGGTCAGTTCTCATTCCCTGGGGGACGAAAAGAGGAAAAAGACAAAAACTTGCTTAAGACGTGTATCAGAGAAACTGTTGAAGAGGTCGGTGTTATACTCACCCCTGAAATGGTGGCAACTAAACTCCCGGTAACCCCTGCCGGCAGAAATATGAAAAGTCCGGTATGGGTGCAGCCGTTTATGTTCGTTTTACAGAACCAGCCACCCGTTGTACTCAATCCCAGGGAAGTCCAAAGCGTATGCTGGCTCAACTCTGAAAATTTTCAAATAAAACAGAACCACAGGGAAGTTGAACTTCTCCCCGACCAGTTCTTCCCTGCTTTCCCCCTTGAAGA
>JAUVON010000173.1 GCA_030599175.1 Desulfobulbaceae bacterium
TATAAATATCTTCCTGTATGCTTCTCAAATTATCAATAAAAGAGTAAATTTCCAATTTCTGTTCATATTGTTGAAATCATAGGCGGAACATGGTTTTATTGCGTACGGTACTAACCTTTGGCACGAGAGAATCTATGTCTTTTATACCGGTAATAGGACAATCGATAAAGAAACAGCTTGAAGAGCGGGAAGAGGAAATTCTTTCGCCGTTTGCAGCACTAAATAAAAATTCCTCCGGCCGGCAGGTTGTTGAAGAAGAGGATATGTGTGATATGAGGCTGCCCTTTCAGAGGGACAGGGATCGTATAACACACTCTAAGACTTTCAGGCGACTCAAACATAAAACTCAGGTTTTTCTTGCCCCCACGGGGGATCATTATCGGACACGGCTGACCCATGTGTTGGAGGTATCTCAGATAGCCCGGACTATTGCCGCAGCTCTTTGCCTCAATGAGCCTCTTACCGAGGCTATCGCCCTGGGACACGATCTCGGCCATACACCGTTCGGTCATGCGGGTGAAGCCACGCTGAACGAGTTGCATCCAGGAGGATTTCGTCACTATGTGCACAGTCTTCGAGTCGTAGATTTTCTTGAAAACAACGGCAAGGGGTTGAACCTTACCTTTGAGGTACGAAACGGTATTGTCAGGCACTCAAAGGGACAGTCGGATATTTTGCCGAAAGAAAAATCTGAGCTTGCAGTGACCCTGGAGGGCCAGATTGTTCGTCTGGCAGATATCATAGCCTATGTAAACCACGATCAGGATGATGCCCTGCGAGCAGGTATCTTACAGGAAGGAGATCTTCCCCGGGAGATAGAAAAAGTTGTGGGTGAGCGTCACTCCAAGAGAATCGAAGCAATGGTTCGTGACTTGATAGTGGAGACGTTGACGGCGGATGATGGTGAACTGCATGTCAGTGAGGGTATGCTTGAGGCAATTACCAACCTGCGTAAATTTCTCTATGATAATGTCTATACCTATCATAAAGTGCATGCCGAGTTTGAAAAGGCACAGCGGATAATCCGGGACCTCTATAGCTATTTTATGCAGAAAGGGCTGGTTCGACTGAGAGGTGAACAGTTGGTGAAGAGAAATATGGAAGAGGAATGGACAGATGAGAAGGTTGCCCACCGTAAGGTGTGTGATTATATAGCCGGCATGACTGATCGATATGCCTTGTCAATTTACAAACGGATTTTCCTGCCGGAGCCTTGGAGTTTTAAGGATTGATCGAGGATGTTCTGTGCAATTTTGCAAAAAAATCTAATTTAAGAAGAAATTCACATATGGCCAATCAAAACGACAATTTACTGAGTAAGGGATATGAATTTAAAGAGGTAGAGGAAAAGTGGCTCCGTCACTGGCAGAGCGAGAGCTGTTTTTCCGCCACAATGGAAGAGGGCAAGCCTTCTTTTTCCATAGTTATCCCTCCGCCGAATGTTACCGGAGTTCTCCACGTCGGCCATGCTCTGAACAGTACCTTGCAGGATATCCTGACCCGTTACCATCGTATGTGCGGTGATAATACTGTCTGGATACCGGGGACTGATCATGCAGGAATTGCGACCCAGAATGTAGTTGAACGTCAACTGGCAACAGAGGGAAAGAGCCGACATGATCTTGGCCGCGATCAGTTTATTGAAAAAGTGTGGGAGTGGCGCCGGGAAAAGGGTGGCGCTATTATCAACCAACTGCAGAAACTTGGTTCCTCATGTGACTGGCAGCGTGAGCGCTTTACCATGGATGAGGGGTTGTCAAAGGCGGTTCGTGAGGTTTTTGTCCGGCTGTATAAGGATGGGTTGATTTACAAGGGGGATTATATTGTTAACTGGTGCCCCCGCTGTCATACCGCACTGGCAGATGATGAGGTCGATCATGAGGATACCAAAGGCAAGCTCTATCATATTCGTTACCCTTTTGCCGATGGATCAGGTCATGTTGTTGTGGCCACCACCAGGCCGGAGACCATGCTGGGAGATACCGGAGTCGCTGTCCATCCTGACGACGATCGTTACAGCCACCTTGGGAATATCGGGATTAAGCTTCCTCTGACAGACAGACAGATCCCCGTAGTTTTTGATCATCATGTACAAAGAGAGTTTGGCACCGGGGCCCTGAAGGTTACTCCATCCCATGATCGCGACGATTATGAAATTGGTTTGCGCCATTCCCTTGAGCAGTTGAAAGTTATGGATGATAAAGGCGTGATGAATGAAGCGGCCGGGGATTATCAGGGGCTGGATCGGTTTGAGTGCAGGAAAAAAATAGTAGCAGACCTTGAGCAACTCGGATTTATGGAGAAGATTGAAGATTACGATCATGCCGTCGGACATTGCTACCGTTGCAAAACAGTCATTGAACCGACCACCTCCCTGCAATGGTTTGTTTCAGTTAAACCACTGGCCGATAAAGCCGTTAAGGCTGTCCAGGATGGGCGCATAACCATATATCCCAGGACCTGGGACAAAACTTTCTATAGTTGGATGGATAATATTCGGGACTGGTGTATCTCCAGGCAGATATGGTGGGGACACCAGATTCCGGCCTGGACATGTGATGAGTGTCACGAGCTGATTGTAGAGTCGGTGGATCCCACTTCCTGCCCCAACTGCTCTTCCACGAAACTTATCCGGGAAACGGATGTTCTTGATACCTGGTTTTCTTCTGCACTCTGGCCGTTTTCAACCATGGGATGGCCTGAAAAAACAAAAGAACTGGAGACCTTTTATCCGACCTCCGTTCTTATCACCAGCTTCGATATCCTCTTCTTCTGGGTAGCCAGGATGATGATGATGGGACTCCATTTTATGGATGAGGTCCCATTTAAAGATGTCTATCTCCATGCTCTGGTAAGAGATAAACATGGCAAGAAGATGTCCAAGTCTACCGGCAATGTGATTGACCCACTTGAAGTAATGGCAAAATACGGTACGGATGCAATGCGTTTTACCTTGACAGCATTTGCCGCCCAGGGCCGGGAAATTAAGCTGGATGAGGATCGCATTGAAGGGTATCGCTATTTTATTAATAAAATCTGGAATGCCGCCCGCTTTGCTTTGATGCATGTCAGTGGTTGTGACCAATCTGTGAAGAAAGTTGTTGAACAGCCTCAGAGTCTTCCCCTGGTTCACCAGTGGATACTGAGTAGAACAGCCGCCACGATTGATGAAGTACGGCAGGGGCTGGATGAGTACAGATTCAATGATGTGGCTTCGGCTAACTATCAGTTTATCTGGCATGAGTTCTGCGACTGGTACCTTGAATGGATTAAAGCCGATCTGTTCAGTGATGATGAAACTGCAAAAGAGCAGGCACGCGGCGTGCTTCTGGTGGTTCTCGAGACATTTCTGGGGCTCATTCATCCGATTACCCCATTTGTTACAGAGGAGATATGGTCTGTTCTGCCGGGAAAGAGAA
Organism: Desulfobulbaceae bacterium; assembly: GCA_030599175.1. Lineage (GTDB taxonomy): Bacteria > Desulfobacterota > Desulfobulbia > Desulfobulbales > Desulfocapsaceae > Desulfomarina. The sequence continues at coordinate 3,420 of JAUVON010000173.1, forward strand.
CCTCTCTTGCCACCAGCCCATTCCCCGGGCGCCGTGAAGAGTGGAAAAATGACAGGGCAGTTGAACAGATGGAATTGCTGATGGGTGTGATCAGTGGAATCAGAAATATCCGTTCAGAGGCGGAAGTTCACCCCTCCAGCAAAATTGAAGCCTTTATTGTCTGTCCGGATAAGGAGCGGGCAAGTCTTATTTCTTCCTATAAAGCGGCTATTTCTGATATGACAAGGTTGAATGGATTAACACTTCTTGAGAGAGCTGACAAACCGGCTGATGCTGCAACCTATCTCTATAATGATATTGAAATTTATGTGCCGCTCAAAGGTCTTGTCGATATAGATAGTGAACTTGAAAAATTTGGGCGGGAACGTAAGAAGATCGAAGCAAAACTTAAACAGGTTGATGGTAAACTGGGAAATAAGAAATTCCTGGCTAATGCTCCGGCGCAGGTTGTTGCAAAAGAGCAGGCGAAGAAGGTTGCACTTGACGCTAAAATTGAAAAAATTACTGAAGCAGAAGAACGGCTTAAAAGCATGACTTAAGGCCAAAGGGAATATTTATGGATAAGAATCTCCTGCACAAGATGATCCGTTCTTTTCTTGAAGAAGATGTCGGGCGGGGCGATCTCACCAGTGAATCGATTTTTTCTGAAAGTGATATGGGGAGTGCCGAACTGGTGGCAAGAGAGCCTTTTGTGGCGGCAGGTGTGAAAACTGTTGCAGCTGAGGTTTTTAAAGTACAGAACCCGGCAGTTAAAGCTATAGACCCGGTTGCGGATGGAACGAAGGTTTCCACTGGGACAATTCTTCTCACGGTCAGTGGCCCTGTTATTGATCTGCTGAAAGCTGAACGGGTAGCCTTGAATCTGCTTCAGCGTATGTCAGGCATCGCAACTCTCACTGCCCGGTTTGTGGAGAGGGTTAAAACGTATCCGGTACGGATCACTGATACCCGAAAAACGACTCCGGGGTTGAGAGTTCTTGAAAAATATGCGGTGCGGGCCGGTGGTGGCACCAACCATCGTTTTAATCTCGCAGACGGCGTATTGATAAAAGATAATCATATAGCTGCCTGTGGATCTATTAAAGAAGCCGTGGTCAGGGTGAAAATGAGTATTCCACATACAATACGAATAGAGGTGGAAACCGACACCCTGGAACAGGTCAAAGAATGTCTTGAGTGCGGGGTTGATATCATAATGCTCGATAATATGACCCCCGAAACGATGACTATGGCAGCACAGTTGATCAATGGCCAAGCTCTGGTTGAGGCCTCCGGCGGTGTAAGTCTTGACTCTGTAGAGGCTATTGCCGGGAGTGGTGTTGATATTATCTCCATTGGAGCATTAACCCATTCAGCACCTTCCTGTGATATCGGTATGGATTGGTCTTAGTAGTGCTTTACTCCAAAACTTCTTGATTTTACAAGGAAGAGTGTGCGATAATGGCAAGTGTCTGACAATCTTATGTCGTCTTCTCCTTGAAGACAGCAACCGATATTAGCTGTAATTTGAACGAGGTATCAATTAATGCGCTGCCCAAAATGTGGATTTATTTCATTTGATCATCTGGAAGTTTGTCTGAAATGTAAAAAGGATATAAAAGTAGCCTCAGAAGCCTTGCAGGGAGGAGTGTTGCATGTTGCATCCCCCACCTTTTTAAACCTGCACCCGGAATCAGAAGAAAGTCAGCTGGACGAGGGTGAACTCGTTGTCGATGACGGGGAAGTAGTTGAGGAGTATGTGGATCCCGATCTCGATGTATTGATTGAGAATGAGGCCGTGGAAGGTGAAATTGAGGGGCTGAGCCTTGAGGCCGGAAGAGATGATTTTGCCGATCTTGAGATTTCCATGGATGATGGGGATGAGGATGATATTGCGCTTGAATTGAGTGCAGATGAGGAAATTGCGATTGACCTGGGACAGGATGAAGGTGAAATCACTGTAGATCTGGATGGATTTGATAATGATGCTGAGGTCGAAGAACATGTTTTCGATAGTGAGCCCGATAGTGAGAAAGAGAAGGGAGACGTTGACTTCGAAATAGAGATGCCGGAGGAGCTTATCGATATGTCTGATCTGGCCCCTCCAGCCGCCTCTGGTGATAGTAGCTCTTCCACTGCTGACTCTCCGGAGGATCCGGATTCTCTAAACATCAATTTGGATAACTTTGACTTTGAGTTAGAGTCAGACACTCCAGACAGTAAAGAATCTGCAGATATTACAAGTGGAGGAGAGACAGTGCTGTCTCTGGATGATATCGATTTTTCGGATACCATAGGTAAGCCAAAAAAGACAAGCGGAAAAAAAGTAGATTCAATAAATATGGATGAAGACCTCAATTTCGATCTTGATCTTGGCGGGCTCTCCATCCATGATGAAAATTTATAAATAGTGAAAAAGGGTTACTGCAGAAAGAAAAGCTATTGACACTCTCTATGAAGTCGGGTAAAAAAACGTCTTCATGAGCGGTGCCGGGATAGCTCAGTCGGTAGAGCAACGGACTGAAAATCCGTGTGTCCCTGGTTCGATTCCTGGTCCCGGCACCAGTTTATGACTTAAAAATCAAGCCCTTACGGTGTGAAAACTGTAAGGGCTTTTTTGTTTTAAGTGTGTTTATTGGGTTTTGTCCGCACCCTGTGCGCACTAATTCGTCAACGGTGGTTTTTTATTGGATACAAATAACCTACTATCCACTCTCTTTGTTTTGGCTCAAGCAATGAATTTGCTCACCAATAACATTGTTTCTGCTATTGAGGCTCCAATGACAAAAAGAACTATACAACAACCGCTATTACTTGGTGGTTTTGATCCTGCTTACTTATCCTACCCCA
>JAUVON010000309.1 GCA_030599175.1 Desulfobulbaceae bacterium
AGTACAGGGCGAAATCGCATAAAGATATTTCGTTTGCTTTTTCTGGGAGGGTTTTTTTGCATTATCTCACTTCATTAAACGTGTGGATTGATAATCCATGATGGCGTCGTAAAAAGTCTTTATCTTGTTCGTTGTTGCAATTTTTCTATCATTACGACGTGCCGTATGTACGCCGAAATAATAGAAAAATTGCACGCCTCCAATATAAAGCTTTTTACTTATCCATCGAAATAGAGGTTTTTACGAGTTTATCAACCCATTATATACACAAATCTTTCCAGGTAAATATATGAATGATATATGCTGCTCGTCAACGAATTTGGAACCTTGGTACCAATAATTATGCCGTTTACTTATCCACCCCGGGCAGAGGAAACTGAAGCAGTGCAAGTTTGACAGTGTCGTTATTACTGTATTTATAGGGTTGTACGTAGTATTTGATCAAATAGTCTGCCGGATCAACATTATAACTGTTTTTAAGAAAGGTTGCGAGCTGAGGTGGGAGGCGGGGAAATATATCCGCCTTCCAGATTACGGCAGCCATGCTATGATTCGGTGAATATGGTAGCTGTTCAAAATTGTAACCCGGGATTATCGCATCACTGCCCGGGAACTGGAAGCTCATATTTCCGGCAAGAAATCGTTTGTTGCTTATTATCAGCCCGCCGGTAAAACCGGACTCGCGTATCTCTTTGGCCAGGGAGGTAAATGGATAACTCAATCTGGAATAGTTATGGCTGAGGGGGGCGCTCACTACCCTGAGGGTAAAGGCGATGTAGACACTCATGGCTGCAAAAAAGGCCGCTAAAAGAAATCGCTTAAACTGTTTTTCAGATATGGTTTTTACATCAAGTCCGGAAAAGAATATCAGGGGAGCTGCGAAAAGAAGTGGCTGCAGCCACCTGTCCTTGACGTAGGTGATCTTAAATGAAATTACAACAACAAGGAGAGTGAGAATGAAGATGAGTCCATATCGAAACATGAACCGGGACGAAAAATCTGTCTGGTGGTTCCTGCTCTTCCACAGTCCTCCCGGGAAAATAAGGAGATAGAAAAAACAGAGTGGAGCCACAAACAGGAATGTGTTGGTGAAAAAACTTTTAACCCCTTTCTCCTGGGGTGCCACAATCGCTTGTTTGAATTTATGCGTTGCTGAGAAAACAATATCCTGATTATTGAACATCCAGGTAATATAGCAGGCATTCATGGCAGCAGCGATCAGAAGACTTATAAAAATCATTCTGGAAAAGAGCAGTTTCCTGCCTTCGGGGAAGGTGAGCAGAGCTAAAGAGAGGATCGTAAGAAAGAGAATAAAGTTGACCTTTGCCAGGAAACCAATACCACAAAATATGCCCAGAAGAGCGTAATTCAGGAAACTCTTGTCCTCAACCAGTCTCAGGGTCAGCCATAAAACCGATGCCGCGGCGAAGACAACCAGGGTGGTATGAGTCATATCACGCTGAGATTCCCATGCAATCTGAGGAATCAGAAGCAGGGATGCTGCTGTTAGGATGGCTGCCCTGGTATCTTTCAACAGCCTGGCGGCGCTGAGGTAGACAAAGAGGTAGGTAAGAAAAAGCAGTGCATTTTTTAGCAGACTGATCGCGAAGACATTTTTTCCAAACACTTTAAAAAGAAAATATTGTATCCAGGTATAGAGCGGTGGTTGCTCTGTGTATCCCGGAAGCAGCCATTGGCCGAGAAGCGCCTGTTCAGCCTCGTCATAATCAAGTGAGTCCGATATCAATACCCGCAGCAGTATATGGAGGGAAAAATAACCGATCAGGAGAAACAGGAATTTTAAACTGTGACTTTTGTGGTCGGACTCTGGAGTTGTCATCACATGGCACCATCCGCCTGATCACTGCTGTTTTTGTGTTTCATCCAGAGCAGGATATTTCTTGTATAGACGACAAATCCGAAGGTCTGACCAACGAAGAGCACAGGATCCTTTCTTATAATAGCGTAGGAGAGAACCATCATGGAGCCTGTAAAACTGATCAGCCAGAACCCTATGGGTAGAAGAGATTCTTTTTTCTTTTCCGTATATATCCATTGAAAGATAAAACGGAAGGTAAAGACAAACTGACTCGCCAGACCCCAGAACATAAGAAGGGGTGAGATATCCTCATTGGTTAATATTGTGCGGAAATTATAGCTGTTACCCCTGGTCAGCCAGATGATTGCCAGTACCGGGAAAAGAATGGCTGCGATCCGAATAAGTTTCGGAATTTTGTACCAGAATCCCTGGAAGTGGAGATTGCGTATATAGACACAGTAGGTTATGGACTGACCGAAAATTATAGCCAGATCGTTACGCAGAATTCCATATACCATCATTAGAAATGAAGCAAAAATGCTGAGCTGCCAGAAGAGCAGAGGGGAGAGAACACGACCGGCTTTTTCCGAACTTATCCACTGAACAAGTAATCTTGCTGAAAAAAGGATCTGGGAGAGAAAACCTATACTGAAAATTACATACTGGTTCATCTCTTCTCGTCAGCTATCTTGTAGCTGATATACCTGCTTCGCATCCAGCGAAAGGCGAATGTATCAAAGAAAGGGCCGATAAGACGGTTCCAGAGATGATATTTTGCGGTTCCCGCATAACGGGGGTAGTGTGAAACGGGGATCTGCTTCACTGTACCGTTCTGCAACTTGATCAGTGCAGGCATAAAGCGGTGCATTCCAGTGAAAAGATCCATCTTTTTTGCATAGGATGTTTTGAAAATCTTCAGGGGGCAGCAACTGTCCTGGATTCCGTCGTTAATCATGAGTCGTCTGTATGCATTGGCAAATTTTGAGGAAAATCTTTTAACCAGAGAGTCTTTTCGCTTCTGCCTGATGCCGTTGACCATGTCATACTTGGGGAAATATTCGAAATAAAGTAAAAAATCTTCCGGTTTTGTCTGCAGATCTGCATCGATATAGCCGATAAGACTGGTATCACAGGCATCAATGCCGGCTTTTATGGCTGTGCTTAAACCGTAGTTGGCATCAAGTGTCAGATAGTTGTATTGAGTCGAAGCGGCGCATCTCTCCTTGAGAATTGCCGCACTCTGGTCGGTTGAGCCATCGTTGATAAAGAGAACCCTGCTGGTGACGGGAGCAACACTGATAAACCTGTCCATCTCTGCAAAAAAGGCGGGCAGGCTCTCCTCTTCATTAAATACAGGTACTATGATAGTGAGCTCATTGTCCATATGATACCGGGGTCAGCAGGATTTGTATTTACCCGGATAAACGGGGTAAGTAGTCTGGTGGCAGGGTCATATCTGTAATGTTAAAAAAAGTTGTTATGCGCCTTGTTTTTAAGAGTAAGGTATCAGGTCTCCAATCTGATATCGTTAACAGACATCACAGGTAAACTCAAGTGGTTTTGTTCCGGTTTTTGATCAAAGAGACGGTGGACAAACTGTCCGTTTGGGAGAGGAGATCAATGACCGATCAGCTTTTGGCGAACGGTGCATTGGATTAATCGATTGACAAGTTATCGGCATGCAGGTAATTTCTTTTATTGTCAGGAGGCTATAGTATTTTACCCCTTCATGGATAGTGACCCGGACAGTGGTCTAATATAATAAGGAACCAATAGTTTGAAGAGAAGAACTTTCCTGAAATTTGCAGCTCTTGCCGCTGTCTTGAACCCGATTGAAATTCTAGCTGCTG
>JAUVON010000026.1 GCA_030599175.1 Desulfobulbaceae bacterium
CATCATAGCCTGTTACGGGGGCCATTTTTTTTCCAATAACAGCGAACCGTGTTTTGTTATGGGGTACTACCTCTCGGGCAACAAGCTCAAAGCCATATTTTTTAACGAGTTTCTCAGAATCAATTACTGCATGATCTAGCCTCCGCTCTTTTATGATTGCTCTCATGGCATGATCAATATCCTGCACTGCCATTAAGGTTGCATCCGGGAAGTGATCTTCTATATACTCTTCACACTGTCTGAAAACAGATCCGCGGCCAACAAGAGTGGATATCTCAAGGCGATTTTTTTTCCTGGTTGAGAGGATTCCTAAAGAAAGGTGTATGGGAAGGACTACGTTATCAATCCAAAAGCCCTCTTCCATTTTTGATACAAGTCTGAAATATTCCTTTACCTCTCCCTCTCGCGTGTTATAGACCGGGATGAGGGCGTAATCCACTTCTCCTTCACTAAAAGCATTGATAATATCTGAAAGCTTGTGAAAGAGGATCAAATTTGCATCAGGGGCATATTGATGGGCTGCCTGGTAACAATCTGAACCGATAGGACCTATAGTAGCGATAGAGGGCATATTAAATATCCATGGGAAAAACAGTCTTAGTTGCCTGCTCAACGCTGTGCAAAATATACTTTCTACGGTATTTACGCAACATTTTAAAACCTCACGTTACCTCTGCCATTATTAATTGAAAGCAAATGACACCAGATGTTTCAGAATATGTATCATCTTTAAAAGGTTCCGCAAAATTTGGCTCCCAGGTGGTATATCATAAGGTAATACCCGCTGTAGAACCCGGGTTTGCCTCTGATCCCCCCAAACTCAACCTGTCAATACTCAGGCAATTGAGAGAGGCAGGAATTGATAAACTCTACTCCCATCAGCAAAAAGCGATAAGCTCAATCCTGGAGGGGAGAGATGTTCTTGTTGCCACCCCAACGGCATCAGGCAAGAGTATGATTTATAACCTGCCGGTTCTCGATAATCTGTTTACTGACGACCCTGGACACTCTCTCTACCTTTTTCCATTGAAAGCCCTTGCCCGGGATCAATTTACCATTCTGGGTAATTTGTTCTCTTCACTACCTGGTTCTGTAAAAAAACAGCACAAAAAAATAGCCGCACTTTTTGATGGTGATACCTCACCATATATGAGAAGCAAAATAAGGAAAAACCCTCCTCCAGTTATACTTACAAACCCTGAGATGGTTCATCTTTCGATATTGCCATACCATGACAGCTGGGCTCAAATATTTAAAAAATTACGCTATATTGTGATCGACGAAGTACATAGCTATCGAGGTATTTTCGGCTCCCATATGGCCTGGGTGATACGAAGACTGCGGAGAATCGCCTCACACTACGGATCGCATCCTACGTTTATACTGCTTTCCGCAACTATAGGAAACCCAGGTGAACTGGGCAGATTGTTACTTGATAGACCTGTACGGGTTATTGATAAGAGCGGCGCCCCCCAGGCTGAAAAAAATATGCTGATGCTTAATCCCTGGGACAGTGCGGCCTATACAGCGAGCCAGTTGCTCGAAGCTGCTGTAAAAAGGGGATTACGAACAATAGTTTACACTCAGTCAAGGAAAATGACTGAACTTATAAACCTCTGGACTTCTCCCAGGCTTGGAGATCTGGCATCAAAGTTGAGTTCGTACAGAGCAGGGTTTCTTCCTGCAGAGCGGCGGGAAATTGAAAAACAGCTTTTTTCAGGAAATTTACTCGGTGTTATCTCAACATCAGCACTTGAACTTGGTATCGATATTGGAGACCTTGATCTCTGTATTCTGGTTGGCTATCCGGGATCTATTATGGCTACCTGGCAACGAGGTGGACGGGTGGGGCGGGGCATAAGAAAATCCGCAATAGTGATGATTGCACAGGAAGATGCCCTGGATCAGCATTTTATGAGAGAGCCTGAAGATTTCTTTAGAAGATCCCCTGAAAGCGCAGTACTCAATCCTGAAAACACGGTGATAATGGATCAACATCTGCATTGCTGTGCGGCAGAGCTTTCCCTTGATAGTTATGAACCTCTTCTTAAGAACAAGATCCTTCAACAGCGAATAGCAGCTCTTACCCGAAAGGGTATCCTGCTGGAGACGGAATCGGGAGGAATCTGGCTTTCATCGAGAAAACAGCCGCAGCGTTTTGTGAGTTTAAGAGGAGGTGGCGATCAAATTGCAATCATCAGCAACGAGAGTGGCGAAATTATAGGAGAGATAGACAGCGGCAGGGCATTGAAGGAATGTCATCCGGAAGCAGTATATCTCCACAGAGGTACAACCTGGGTTGTTGAGCGCCTCGATCTTATGGCAAAAGAAGTTGTGGTTCGGCAGGATAAACCGAACTATTTTACCCGTCCAATGTCTGATAAACGAACAGAGATACTGGAGTTGATAGATAAAAAAACGAGTTATGGAGTTGATGTTTCTTTTGGCAGGCTCAAGGTTACGGAGAAGATCACCGGCTTTCAGAAACGAAGCAGCCTGACCCACAAATTAATCTCCACTAATCCACTTGATTTACCCGAACAGACGATTGAAACAGAAGGAATGTGGATTGATTTACCAGAAGAGATAAGAACCTTACTTGAAAAGAAAAAATATCATTTTATGGGAGCAATCCATGCCATGGAACATGCAATGATTGCCCTTTTTCCTCTTCTTGTATTATGTGATCGCAACGATATAGGAGGAATCTCCTGTCCCCTGCATGAACAGACTGAACGTGCCTCTGTCTTTATTTATGATGGCTACCCGGGTGGTGTGGGGCTGGCTAAAGAGGCCTTTTTAAAGGCGGATCAGCTTCTTGAGCAGGGGAGAGAAACTGTCGGCAAGTGTGGTTGTGAAACCGGTTGCCCTTCCTGCGTTCACTCACCAAAATGTGGTTCCGGTAATCGTCCTATTGATAAAAGAGCATGTTTTGCTCTTTTTGAAGAGATTCTGAACAATCCACTAAAACAGGATAATTTTGAGCAACCTGTTTCCAGAAAAAAAATAAATGAAAAAGTGACAAACTTTACTGTTGAATCAAACAAGCGTCGGGGGATTGATGCACTTCCACCCAGGTTCGGCGTCTTTGATCTGGAGACCATTCGTTCCGCCGAAGAGGTCGGAGGATGGAATAAATGTGAAAATATGGGTGTTTCTGTTGGTGTTATTTACGATTCTCAACTGGATGACTGCATAACCTACCTGGAACATGAAATCCATGCCCTTATCGAGCATCTGCAGAGTTTGGATCTCGTCATAGGGTTTAACAATAGACGGTTTGATAACAGGGTGCTGTCCGGCTATTCAAATGTCAATCTGAATAAGTTACCGACCCTTGATCTGCTGGAGGAGGTGCATGGTTATCTGGGATACAGACTGAGTTTGAACAGACTTGCTGAATCCACTCTCGGAATAGAAAAGACAGCTGACGGTTTACAGGCTCTGAAATGGTATAAAGAAGGGAAAATAGATCTGATCCAACAATATTGCAGAAAAGACGTAGAAATAACGAGGGATTTGCTCTACCACGGTCTGGAGCGAGGGTACTTTCTCTTTACTAATAAGGCAAAACAGAAAGTGAGACTTCCCCTCGCTCTGGATGAAACTATTGCAACGATTCTGAAAACGGTAAAAAAATAACCACGTTTTTACGACGCCATCATACTTTATAATCTCGTAAAAACTCTAACTATCAGATGGCTAAGTAAAAAACTTCATATGCGAGGCGCGTAAATTTTCTATTATTTCGGCGTACTAAGGTACGTCGTAATGATAGAAAATTTGCAGCAACGAAGTAGATGAAGAGTTTTTACGACGCCATCATGCTTTATGGCCAGATAAGCGGGTTATAAACCCATCCAACTGTGCCGGTGCTGTGTCTCACCTGGGTCCATTTCCCTTTTTGGGATATTTTGGTTAACACAACACCACGTTCAATGTCAGCGACAATTGAGCTTTTTGTAGTAGGTCCTGACCGCATGTTAACACTTTTCTTTGCGTTAATGATGACGGTATCACCCCTTGTCACCAGGCTTTTGTAAATCCAGCCGGAGTCGTTCTCAAAGTCAGAGACTTTGTACCAGTCACCCTGTTTTTTTATTACCTTCAAAGGGTAGCCTGCAAACAGCTCCATTGATACAGGATTATCAGTACTTGGACCGGTTCGTACGTTTACATTATCTTTTTTTACACTCACATATTCAGCAGCAAGTCCATTTGAAGAGAAAAGCAGGCAGGCAGTTCCCATGGCAAAGAGTATACAGAGACGTTTTTTTAGCAAAGCAGCATGAGTCATATCGTTCTTTGTTTTTGTGTAAGTTAATGAGAATGTAACAATTTCAGTTATTACGAGATTGTCAATTTTAAGGCTACTACTGATCCTCTCTATAGCATTAATAACAATTCAAGTCAAATAGCATGTCGGAGATAATTAGTGCCTTACTCTCTAAAAGCTGTAATAAAAAACAAGGAACACTAAGTGCTAATTAACTCAATTGGTTAACACCAGCACCAAGGCACTTATCCAGCGAGACTGAAAGTTTTCTGACTAGTCGGGTTGGCCTGTCTATGTGAAGAGCAAACTCGTTTTCTCCCTGTCCATTTTGGCCATTGCTCCAAGGGGGAGAGTTATATTTTCAGGACAATGGCCAAATGGAAAACCTGCCCAAATGGGGTAAGTCGCATGATCACAAAGCTCTACTACTCTGGCCCATACCTGCTCTCTGTATCGCAGCTTTTCAATATCATCCTGATATGATGAGACAGAGAAATCTCCCAGAATCAGTCCCGAGAGATTGTCCAGTTTTCCAGCCAGAGAAAGTTGCGTCAGCATACGGTCAATACGGTACGGAGCTTCATCAATATCTTCCAGTAAAACTACCTTTTTGTCCCAGTTGAAATCATATGGTGTTCCAAGAAGTGTAACCAGGCTGGCAAGATTCCCGCCAACTAACTGCCCGGATGAACTTGGGCCATCATGCAGTATCTCGATTTTTTGTGGCGTGATAGCCGTATGCCATTTCCCGGTAAGGCAATGGTAGAGGCTTTCAAGGGAGGAGTTGGTACCATAAGACAGTGAGGTTACCACCGGCCCGTGAAGACTTACCAATCCTGTCTGTTCATAGAGATAATTTTGTAAAATCGTTATATCGGAATATCCAACAATTATTTTCGGGCTGCGGACAATCTGCTTCAGATCGATCCGATCTATCATCCTGAGGCATCCATATCCTCCCCGCATCATGATAAATCCATTTATGTCGGAGTCGGAGAACAGTTTATTGAATTCAAATGCGCGGTTTTCATCACTGTCCGCCAGGTAATCAGCTCCCGGCCAGAGGTTCCTGGGAAATTTCACCTGAAATCCCATATCTTTGAGAATGGCGATACCTTTTGCAAAATCGGGTATATCCCTCAATTGTCCTGCTGGAGCAATCACAGCAAGAGTATCATTTTTTTTCAGGGGTACAGGGTATAAAGGGGAGAGAGTCATCGGTTTATTTTCTTTTTATAGATTATTTCCAGACCCTTTAGTGTTAACAGTGGGTCTATCAAATCAATGGTCGTAGTGAAGGGTTCGATGATGCCTGCCATTCCTCCAGTTGCAACCACTTTGACTGCCTCTCCTGACCTGGTCATTTCGGCACGGATGCCACCGACAAGACCGTCTATCATGGCACCGTAGCCATACAATATGCCGCTTTTCATCGCCTGCACAGTGGTTTTACCGATGATAGATGCGGGGGGGACTGCAACATCGATATGTGGTAGTTTGGCAGTTTTATTGGCCAGGGCCTCCAGGGAAATAGCAATGCCCGGCAGGATGGATCCTCCAAGGTATTCACATTTTTCAGTAATGCAGTCAAATGTTATGGCAGTACCAAAATCTATAACGATCAGTTTGCATTGAAAAATGTTCCAGGCGGCAATACCATTCACCAACCGATCCGCTCCCACCTCTCTGGGATTATCAAGTTTCACGGTTATAAGATCTTTGATTTCATCTACTGCTACGACAAAAATATCCCGTTCAAGGCAGCCGGTAAAATGTTTTCTGCAGCAGTTTTTCCAGGCTGTTTCCAGGGTAGGGACTACACTGGCCAAAATTATCCCTTTAATTTTGGTCTTATCAATTCCAGCCATGGTAAAAAGTGCATCATAACTGACAGCCAGTTCATCGGCAGTGCTTTTTCTGTCTGATTTAAGACGCCATTGTGCTGCAAGTTTGTTTTCACTGTACAGGCCGGTTACTGTATGAGAATTTCCAACATCAATGACAAAAAACATTGTTCCACCTGTAATATGAGGGTGCCTTAAATTGCTGCCTGATATATTATGATGGCGTCGTAAAAAGTCCGATCTCCTTCGTTGTAGGTTTTTCTCAGAACCTCAACATACCACATGTATTGTTGAGGGCCTGAGAAAAACACTACGCCTCGGAGTCTACGCTTACCTGTATATCGAACTTTTTGACTTAGCCATCTGTAACTTCCGATAAGCGTAGACATCGAGTGGCCTTTTTACGAGTTTATCATATTATAATAGATACCCGGAGAAAAACATTTGAAATATCTTCCACCAAAATTTCAATAATCGATAACCATTCTAAAAGTGTACATTATGCATTCTCTCATTATTATTTCAACAACTTTTGAACAAAAAGAAGATGGTGCCAGAGTGGCAAGGCTGCTCCTGGATGAGAGGCTTGTCGCCTGCGCCCAGTTATCCGGCCCGATATCCAGTTACTACCGTTGGGAAGGCGATGTCGCCAGCTCCACAGAATTTAGTTTGTCGCTGAAAACAATTGGCCCACTTTATAAAAAGGTTGAGGCGCGATTAAGAGAAGTGCACCCCTATGAGCTTCCTGAAATCGTCAGCCAGACCATTACCGGGGTTAGTGAGGAATATATGGAATGGGTGGAAACCGAGGTTCTTCAATGAAGGATCAGGGGGAGGAAAAGAAAGGCTACAGGAGAAGAAAGATCGGCGAATATCGCTGCCAGTGTTGTAAACAAAAACAGGAATTCTGCTGGAGCTGTCCCTGCGGTTTTCAGATTTGCAAAGAATGTTTTGAAGAGAATAAATGGGGAATGAGCAATGGACCAACATGGATCTGTCCTGATTGTGAACGTATCAGGATGATGTGAGAGAATGGTCGATTTGAACGGTATTGCGTATTCAATAAAAATACAATAGTATGCCTGAGAAATCTCCGATTCACCCTATCTGATTACATTATTTATGAAGGCATCTGCACATAACTACGACGAAAGTAAAATTAAGACTCTGAGTTCCCTTGAACATATCCGGAAACGACCGGGTATGTATATAGGGCGACTGGGAGACGGTTCGAACCATGATGACGGCATCTATATTCTCTTGAAGGAGATTGTCGATAACGCCATCGATGAATTTATAATGGGGGCAGGGAAACGAATCAACATTTCAATCGATGAAGATGGCCGGGTCTCCGTGCGTGATTTCGGCCGGGGGATTCCTCTTGGTAAAATCGTCGATTGTGTTTCGATTATTAATACGGGGGCCAAGTATAATACCGACGTGTTTCAGTTTTCAGTGGGACTTAATGGTGTCGGTACCAAGGCAGTGAATGCATTGTCTGATGAATTTTCCGTAACCGCATATCGTGATGGTAATTTTGCCAGGGCAGAATTCGTCAATGGCAATCTTGTTCAAGAAGGGAAGGGTGAGGAAAAAAACAAAAACGGGACATATATCGAGTTTTTGCCCTCCAGGGAAATGTTCCCTGAGTTCAAGTTCGATTTTTCGTTTGTTGAAAAAAGGATGTGGCGTTATGCATACCTGAATGCCGGACTCAAACTCTACCTTGATAAGAAGCTTTTTTACTCAGCCAACGGACTACTGGATTTGCTGGATAAGGAACTTGAAGGAGCCAACCTTTACCGACCTATCTATTATAAAGAACCCACCCTGGAATTTGCCTTTGCTCATACAGATTCTTTTGGAGACAGTTACTTCACCTTTGTTAATGGCACATACACCAGTGAAGGTGGTACACATCTCTCCGCATTTAGAGAAGGCATACTCAAAGGGATTAATGAATATTCTAATAGAAAATTTGTAAATACAGATGTTCGGGATGGTATCGTTGGAACTCTAGCCATCAAGATCAAAGATCCTGTGTTTGAATCCCAGACAAAGAATAAATTGGGAAATACTGAAATTCGTTCCTTGATTGTAAACAAGGTGAAAGACGCTGTTTCAAGTTCACTTTATAAAGATACTGAATCCGCGGATGCACTGATAGAGAAAATTCTGAGAAACGAAAAAGTCAGAAAGGAATTGCAGAGTGTTCGAAAAGAGGCGAGAGCCAAGGCAAAAAAAGTTGCCCTTAAAATCCCACAGCTTAAGGATTGCAAATACCACCCTTCCAAAAAGAAACCATCCAGGGAAGGGCAGGCCAACATGCTGTTTATCACCGAAGGCCAATCTGCCGCAGGGTCAATCGTTTCCTCACGAGATCCGATGACCCAGGCTGTTTTTTCTCTCAAGGGAAAACCAAAAAATGTTCTCGGCCAAAAGCTTGCGGTGCTCTATAAGAATGATGAAATGTACTCCCTTATGAGATCCCTTGATATTGAAGATTCAATTGGTGATCTACGTTTTGACCAGGTAATACTTGCCACTGATGCGGATGTCGACGGGTTGCATATACGAAATCTCCTTCTTACCTTTTTCCTCCACTATTTTGAGCCGTTGGTAAAACTTGGATTTATTTATATTCTTGAGACACCCATATTTCGTGTTCGTACAAAGTCGGAAACAATATATTGCTATTCGGAAAAAGAAAAAAAACAGGCAACCAGGAAGCTGCAGGGAAAAGGAAAGAATAAACGTATCGTTGAAACCACCAGATTTAAAGGGCTTGGGGAGATTTCCCCTAAAGAGTTTAAGCAATTTATTGGCCCTGATATCCGTCTGAAACAGGTAACTCTTGACTCGCTGAGCGAGGTGACAAAGGTGCTCTCTTTTTATATGGGAAAGAACACACCGGACAGGCGGGACTATATTATGGATAATTTAGTCTTTGAAGAATGATGGTGTCGTAAAAATTCTTAAGACTTTGTCAGAAAAGATAGCGTCGTAAAAATAATAATTTAAGCACAGGCTATGGAATCAACCGTCGGAACGTTACATCAGCTATTTGATAAAAATTTTCTCGAATACACTTCATATGTTATTCGGGAAAGGGCGATACCAACCATTGATGACGGTCTAAAGCCGGTTCAACGACGTATTCTCCAGACACTTTTCAATAAGGAGGACGGGCGCTTCCATAAAGTCGCCAATGTTGTGGGGGAGACAATGAAGCTGCACCCCCATGGCGACCAGTCCATTTTCGCAGCACTGGTCAATCTCTCCAATAAAGGCTATCTGATTACTCAACAGGGCAATTACGGCAATATTTTCACCGGGGACAAGGCATCTGCAGCAAGGTATATTGAATGCAGGCTTTCTCCTCTGGCTAAAGAAATCCTCTTTAATAAGGATCTTACAGAATATGTTGAATCATATGATGGCAGAATGATGGAACCGGTCACCTTGCCGGCAAAAATTCCATTACTGCTTCTCCAGGGGGCAGAAGGTATTGCTGTTGGTATGGCGACAAAGATTATGCCCCATAATTTTTGTGAACTGCTTGATGCTCAAAAAAAAGTACTGACAGGTGAGGAATTCACCCTTTATCCCGACTTTTTGCAGAAAGGGTTCGTTGATGTAAGTAATTATGATGATGGAAATGGCAAAATTCGATGCAGGGCCCGTATTGAAGAATACAATGAAAAAACAATCCTTATTAAAGAGGTACCCTATACCACGACTACACAATCCCTGACTGATTCAATCGAAAAAGCGGCAAAAGCAGGGAAAATCAAAATCGTATCAATTAATGATTTCACCGCTGAAGAGGTTGAGATTGAAATTAAACTTGCCCGGGGTGTCTATGCCAAGGATACCATAAAGGCCCTTTATGCATTCACCGACTGTGAAGTCCCCATTACACCTAATCTAACACTTATAAACGACAGAACTCCGGAGATCACCACCGTCAGTGAAGTGGTGAAGCACAACACCTATAAACTCAAAAATGATCTGCAGAGAGGGCTTGAAATTGACCTCAATCGCCTGGAGGAGAAATTACACGCCAGGCTTCTAGAGCAAATTTTTATAGAAGAGCGTCTCTATAAAAGAATTGAGGAAAAGACCAGTTTTAATGCGGTGATAAAGACTGTTGAATCCGGTCTGGCCGATTTTGCTGATCAATTGATCCGACCGGTTACCAGGGAAGATATCGAAAAATTACTTGAAATACGAATTAAACGTATCTCAAGGTACGATATTAACCGGCAGCAAAAAGAAATTAGAGGAATAAGAAAGGAGATAAAAGGGATAAAAATATCCCTTAAAGATATGGTGGGATTCACCATATCTTTTCTCGATAACCTTCTTGATAAATATGGTGCCGACTATCCCAGACAAACGGAGATAAGAAGTTTTTCTGAACTGGTTATCAGGAAGGTGGCCTTATCTAATCTTGTAGTTGGCTACAATCGAAAATCCGGGTTTATGGGCCACCTTATCAAAGCTGAAGACGAGAAGGATGATCAATCGGTTACCTGCTCAGAATATGACAGGTTGATCCTTATTCAGGCCAATGGTCTTTATAAAGTTATTCCTGTTACAGACAAACTGTTTGTAGGCCACGATCTGCAGTGGTTTGGAATAGTAAAAAGGGATGTTGTTTTTAATATAATCTACAGAGACGGTATCGGAAATGTTGCCTATGTTAAACGATTTAACAGTCCTAAGTTTATACTTGATAAGGAATACAGGTTATTTCCGGAACATAAAAGATCAAAAATCCTCCTGATGAGTTTTGGCGAAGAAAAGTTTGGCAGAGTAAATTTGATGCCCTCTTCAAGAGCCCGCACCAATATACTGGATGTCGTATTTGACGAATACCTGATAAAAGGAGTGTCCGCGCGGGGAAAGAGGGTTTCCAACAGGGTAGTGCGGAGGGTCGTATCGGCAACAGGGCCGAGGATACAACTGGTGAAACGGAATTTACAGCTACCTGGACTTGTTCAGAAAGATGACGAAATTGACCCCCGGGATGATTCTGAAGGTAATTCGTAACTCTACATTTTCCCCCTGAGTGAGTGTTGTCCGGCATGAATTATTGTGACATCGAGAAAGTCGCCTGCCTTCAGGCTGGCTGAAATGGGAAGATGTACTATATGATTTGTATCGGTACGGCTCTTCACGCCTTTCTCGCTGGAATCCTCCACCATAACCGTTTTTGTCTGACCGATATATTCACTGTTGCGCTTCAAACTTATCTCATCCTGCCTTGCCTGGAAACGGGCAAGTCGTTCCGATTTTACTGATTCGTCAACTTTTTCTGTAAAAGTGATCGCGCGAGTGCCGGGTCTATCAGAATATTTGAATGAAAATGAGCCGTGAAACTGCACATTTTCAAGTAAATTCATTGTGCCCTCAAAGTCTTGATCGCTTTCTCCAGGGAAACCAACGATAATATCAGTTGTTAAGGCGATTTCCGGGCAACAGCGGCGCAGTTTGTCAACCAGTTCTAAATATTGCTGTACAGTGTATTTGCGGTTCATTCGCTGAAGAACGGAATCTGATCCAGCCTGTACAGGCAGATGAAATTGCGGACATAGATTTTTCACATCTTCAAAACAATGAATAAGCTCATCAGTGAGATCTTTAGGGTTGGAGGTTGTAAATCGTAATCGCCTTAACCCCTTGGTTTCTGATACCTGGCGAAGTAACCGGGCAAAGGAGTAACCTTCAGTTAAGGGGTTGACTGAATTGGTTTTTCCATATGAGTTTACATTTTGCCCGAGAAGGGTGATCTCTTTGACCCCACCTTCAACCAAAACCTCAACTTCATCAATTATATCGCTTGAATTACGTGATCTTTCCCTCCCCCTTGTATGAGGAACAACACAGTAGGTGCAATAGTTGTTGCACCCCTGCATGATAGTCACAAACTTACGAAAGGGGACAGTGTTAGTGCTGGAACCTGGGGTTAAAGGGGAAAGGTGAGGGATAAGGTTGGGAATATCATACTTGTCATCCAGACCAGTTGCTACCTGTGGACCTTCTTTGCATACTTTTTCTAACAATTCACCGATGTCATATATATTCTGTGTTCCAATGATAAGATCCACATGGCCCATTTTTGAAATTATTTTTCTTCCTTCCTGCTGAGCGACGCAGCCGGCAACACAAATTTTAAGATGGGGTTTGTTCTTTTTATTTTTCCGCAGGTAGCCAAGCATGCTCATAACCTTTTGCTCAGCTTTTGCCCGGATAGAACAGGTATTGAGGATGATCAGGTCGGCCCCCTCAATGTCCATTCCTTCTATATATCCGTGAACCGCAAGAGATTGTGCCATAATCTCGGAATCTCTCACGTTCATCTGGCAACCAAACGTTTTTATGTAAAAAACTTTCTGATCCATACTATTCAGGTATTGCATCTATCTAAAATTACAGCAAAACTGTCAGGACACTTTAACAGCTATAGAGGTTAAAAGATCAAACAGGTCTTTGGCCAATTTCTCAGGATACCTGACAATAACGAAACCTTCTCTGCTGTCCAGACTTGAAAGAGTAGCCATATTATCATAGCCTTCAAGGATAAATTTTAAATAATGGAATTTATCTGGAGCAATCCGTAAGATGAGCTCGTCTAAACATTTCATAAATTATTATACCGAAAGCGAAGCATCAATCCGGGTCATGGAGGATGCATTTTTATCAAGCAGTGGGGCTACAACATCAGCAAGATATTCCTCCGTCTGTTCCTTAGCCCTCCCGGTAAACTGAGAAAAATCACCTACTATATTTTCAATTTCAGCCAGAGAGAAGGGGACTCGCTCATCTCCTGCAAGACGCAAAAGAAGGTCATTTTCTCCACCATCCTCCTTGACAACCTTGCCGGCTGCAAAAGAGTGTTCTTTTATTACCTCATGCATCTCCTGTCGACTTTCGCCTTTTTCCACTGCTTCCATAAGGATTTTTTCAGTCGCCATAAATGGGATTTCAGCTTTCATATGACGTCTAATTTGATTCGGATATACAACCATATCTGAGGTAATGTTTATAAATAACTTTAATATTGCATCAGTCAGCAGAAAACATTGTGGAATATCCATGCGCCGAATTGCCGAATCGTCCAGTGTCCTTTCAAACCACTGATTACTGTATGTCGCGGAAAAATCATGGGGAAGTCCCATTAGCTTGCGCGCAAGGCCGGTTAAGCGCTCAGACCTCATAGGGTTTCTCTTATAAGCCATGGCGGAGGAACCGGTCTGTTTTTTTGCAAACGGCTCTTCCTGAACCTTAAGGTTTGACAGCAGTCTGAGATCAACAGCAAATTTATGGGAAGTGGCTCCAATTCCCGCAAGTGTTTCAGCAAGTTTCATGTCTTGCTTGCGAGTGTAAGTCTGCCCGGTCACTGGGAAAAAATCTGAAAAGCCAAGTTTTCTTGATACTAGCTGATCAAGCTCGATAACTTTTCCATGATCACCTTTAAATAATTCAAGGAAAGTAGCCTGAGTTCCCACAGTGCCTTTTGCTCCGCGAGCTTTCATTTGAGAAAGAAAATGATCAACATATTCAAGATCAATTATCAGGTCCTGCAGATAGAGAGTATTTCTTTTTCCTACAGTAGTCGGTTGTGCAGGTTGATAATGGGTAAAACCCAGGGTAGGGAGTGCTTTATAGCGCTCACAGAACTCTGAAAGATTCTTTATGACCTGAAGAATCGATTTACGGACCAGGCCAAATGCTTCCTTCTGTATGATAAGGTCGGTATTACACACAACAAACTGTGAAGTTGCACCAAGGTGAATAATACCGGCAGCCTTAGGGCATCTAAGACCATACTCATAAACATGGGCCATAACATCATGCCGGATTTCCTTTTCTTTGTCTGCAGCAATCTGATAGTCGATGCTTTCTGCATTGTCACGTAATTCCAAAACCATTTCTCTGGTAACAATATCAGTAAGCCCTAATTCATACTGTGCTTCAGCAAGGGCGACCCAGCATTTACGCCAGGTGGTGAATTTCTTTTCTTCAGAGAAAAGATTTTGCATTTCAACACTGGTATAGCGACCAACTAGAGGTTCCTGGTAAATCTTTCGGGACATAACAAGCTCCAATTCAAATTATAGGAAAAGAAATATAAGAAATCAGGCAGTCTTTATAGCATTTAAATATGGAACTTGGAAGACCAGCATGGAAAATTTTTCCTTTCCCCCACCAAAACAGGCTAAAAACCAATGTCGCATAATGTATATTATGATTACTAAACTATTTTACCTGATTTTACACAGTATTGTGTTCATGATCAACCGCACTATTCTGTAATTACTATTAAGTTTGGCAGTGAGGACTCAAATTCTATATGTCTATTATACGGATCTGCCAGCTGGTTGTTCCCCTGAATCTGTTTTTTGTTGGCGTGTATCGTATTGTTCTTTCGGGATTTTGCTGTATTTCATCTCTATGTTTTCCAAGGCCAAACCCAATGCCTTTGTAATTTGAATATTTACCTCTTAAGGCAATTTGTAAATGCTCTGATGTTCTGCCGACACGTTTGGAATTTACAATTTTTGCATTATTGTCTTTAAAAACAGGCAGTTCATTGCCGGGTCCAAAAGGTTCAAGTAGTTGCAGAAAAGCTAAATATTTTTCACTCATCAAGTCTGCAACAGGACAGTAAAAATCGTTTCTATTGGCTGGAACGACAGGCTTTGCGTCCATCATTGCAGCGAGTACAGATTGTATTTTCTGCCGAAAATCAATAAAATTAACTTCCGACATAGTCAATCCTGCGGCCATATCATGACCACCATATTTCAGGAGAAATTCGGAACATTGGTTAATTGCCTTAACGATACTCACTCCTTCTACCGAGCGTGCCGATCCAGTCAGTAAGGTGGTTTCACCTGTTTTACCAGGTTTCACTCCCAGTACAATCACCGGAACACCAAACGTATCGACAAGCCTTGATGCAACGATGCCAGCTACACCCTGGTGGATATCACCGGCCAAAATAACACACCTATCCTCCAATACCTGATTCACATTAAGGATGTCCAGTGATTCCTCCATGTCGTTAATGCAGATAGATTTTCTTTTATTATTGAGTCTGACCAGTTTTTTAGCTAATTTTCCAGCTTCCGGCGCAAAAGCAGTGGTAAGTAGTTTTACTACGGTTTCACTGTCACCCACCCTGCCCGCCGCATTAATAAGCGGTCCCAGAAGAAAGCCAATATCCTCCGAGCCTACATTCCCATCTTGAATATCACATGAATGTAGAAGTGCAGCAATTCCAGGAAATTGTGTAATTTTCAGCACCTCAATGCCGCCTTTGACCAAAATACGATTGGTTGGGCTGAGGTGCACCAGGTCTGCAATAGTACCCAGAGCAACAAAAGCTAAAAATTGTTTTAGATTAATCTCCTGAGCAGTTTCATTGATGCCCCCTGCCGATAAAACTTTCGCTCTCACCCCGGCTGCTAAGTAGAATGCAACACCGACTCCGGCAAGGTATTTGCCATGAAATCCACAGTTCTCCTGGGAAGGATTAAGAATGATACAGTCAGGTAAAGATATTTTCGGCAGACTATGATGGTCGGTGACAATGATCCTTCCTCCCATCTGTACTATCTGATTAATTACCTCAGCATCAGAAATGCCGCAATCCACAGTAATAAGGAGAAAATCCTGCTTCGCATTGTATTTGCCATTTTTCCGAAACCAGTCAATATTAAGACCGTATCCTTCATCAAGACGGTTTGGGATGTGCCAATCAATTTCTTTGCCTATGCTACTGAAAAAATTTACCAGAAGCGCGGTTCCTGTGGTACCGTCAACATCATAGTCTCCCCAGACTATAATCGGCTCTTCAGCAACCAGGTATTCAAAGATAAGATCTACAGCTTCTGCCATACCCAGCATAGCGTCGGGTTTTGGCAGATCGGCAAGTTTTGGAAACAAAAATTTTACTATCTCTCCCCTTTCCTCAAGCCCTCTGTTTTTAAGTATTTCAAGAAATACTGGCGGTATTTCATCTATGTTATATTTATCGTTCATTCAGCCATATGGATTGAATAGTTCATCTAATATCTAAAAATAATTCAACAGTTTTCATTACCCTGGATATGTTCTTGACTTCGATCCAGTGCAAATCGTCATTCTTACCAAACCATGTTAATTGTCTTTTGGCATATCGCCTTGTATCTCTCGCCAGTAGTCTTTTCATCTCTTCATATTGGTAATCACCAAAAATATACTTTACCATATGACGATAGCCTATAGAGCTCATTGATTTAAGATCTCTTTCATACCCCTTGTCAAGCAACCCCCTTACCTCTTTTTCAAAATCACTGTCAAGCATAATCTCCGTTCGTAAGTTGATTCGATCATACAGAACCGATCGATCACAGGTGAGGCCGATTTGAAGCAAATTGGAAAACCGGGTCTGTTGCCTGCTGCTCTCTTTAGAGTTCAGATAGACTGACCATGGTCTGCCG
>JAUVON010000018.1 GCA_030599175.1 Desulfobulbaceae bacterium
GCAGTTCAAGGATCTGATCAAGGATCTCATAGGGGGGCAGATCATCCTGATCACATTGCCCCGGTTTAAGCTCGGCCGTAGGCGCCTTGGTAATGGTACGGAGGGGTATTGTTACCCCGTTTCTATTAATATAATGGGCGAGTTTGTAGACCAGTTGTTTGGGAACATCGGAGATAACGGCAAGGCCACCACTCATATCCCCATAAAGAGTACAGTAACCAACAGCCATTTCACTCTTATTGCCTGTAGCCAGGAGAAGGTGGCCGAATTTATTTGAAAGTGCCATCAGCAGATTTCCCCGTATCCGCGCCTGGATATTCTGTTCTGTAAGATCCTCGTCCTTATCTTTAAAAAGCGGTGCGAGACTCCTTTTAAAACCGGTAAAAAGATCTTCTATGGGGATTACCTCAAAATTGCAGCCCAGTTTTGCCGCCAACACCTTCGCGTCCTCAAGAGAGTCGGCAGAACTGTACGGAGATGGCAGTGCCACCCCTAAAACATTCTCAGGGCCGAGAGCATCAACTGCAACAACTGCAGTCAGTGCTGAATCAATGCCTCCGGACAAACCCAGCACAACAGAAGAAAACCCGCATTTAGTCACATAATCTCTTACCCCCATCACCAGTGCATCAAATACGGCAGCCTCAGGCTCCGGCTTCAGCACATCGGAAATATCCCCCTTCCAGTTTTGGGTATCAACAACAATCAGATCTTCTTGAAATCCAACAGCCTGAGCAATTACTTCACCTTTTTCGTTCATAGCCAGACTTCGACCATCAAAAAGAAGTGAATCCTGCCCTCCAACTTGATTGCAATAGAGGAACGGAGCTGTATACTCAACACAAATCTCTTTAAAAAGATTTTTCCTTACCTCCTCCTTGTCAATTTGAAAAGGGGAAGCTGAAATATTAATAATCCCATCAACGCTCACTCCCTTTTCCTCTGCAGAAGCAAAAAAATCTGCAACAGGCTTCACTTCGTAATCCTTGCCCCCGTGGTGCCAGACATCTTCACATACCGTTACACAGAAATAGTGTCCATCCAGTTCATATGTCTCTGAAAGAGATCCCGGTTCAAAATATCTGGTTTCATCGAATACGTCATAGGAAGGCAGCAGTCGTTTACGTGCTCTGAAAATGATTTTTTTATTCCGAACAACAACAGCAGAATTGTAAAGGGGTTTTCCTCTCCCACCCCCTCGGCGCTCAATACATCCCAACATTACATCAAGATCAGGGAGATCGCCAATAAGATCTAAAAGAGCCTGTTCACCAGCCTCCAGAAAAGCTTTTCTTTCCAGTAAATCCTGTGGCGGATACCCTGATATGGCCAATTCAGGAAATATTACAAGAGAACATCCCTCCTCCTTTGCTCTTCTTGCCCACTTGCCGATTTTGGCGCAGTTTTTCTCGAAATCCCCAATAATCGGGTTTAGCTGTACTAGACCTATTTTCACCTTTTCCTCCAGCTTCAGGTGCAATTACTGCTATACTCCAAGTTTATCCAGCAAGAAACAACAGTTTCTATTTAACTTTTTTATTCTTTTTTTTCCTCTGATATTTTCGGACGGCACGATTATGGGCTGAGAGTGAAGCAGAAAATTGATGCGTTCCATCATTTTTAGAAACAAAATAGAGAAATTTAGTTTCGGTAGGGTGAAGTGCGGCCCGCAAAGCCTCTTTCCCTGGATTGCAGATGGGGCCGACCGGTAATCCCGGTATTGTATAGGTATTGTACGGAGTTGGGTCGCGAAGCTGTTGTCGGGTGATCTTCCCTGAGAAATTCTCTACTCCATACACAACAGTAGGATCAGACTGGAGACGCATTCCACGGGCCAGTCTGTTTGTAAAAACACCTGCTATAAGAGATCGCTCACTGGCTGCAGCTGTTTCTTTTTCAACTATCGAGGCAAGAATAACCATCTGTTCCGGACTGATCTCATGATCAATTTCAGCGGTGAGTTCAGCCCATACCATGGAAAATCGGTGCACCAGCATTGTGATAATTTTCTCTGCTCCTTTCATTTCGGAAGTCAGAAGATATGTATCCGGATAAAGATAACCCTCCAGGCTTGAAATATTTTTTAGACCCAGTAAATCAATAAACCGCTGATCAGTTACAAGTGATATAAAGTTTTCGGCATCGCACCATCCCTTTTTTGCAAACAACCCTGCAATCTCTGTTGCGCTCAGTCCTTCAATTATTGTTACAGAGTGTTGTACCGGTTTTGCAAAGGCCAACTCTTTAATCACATCCGCAGGCCTTTGTCCGCCCTTCAGTCGAAACTCACCTGCCTGGAGTCGACCGGAATAGCCGGAAAATTTTGCCAGCAGCAAAAACCGGGCATCATTAACAATAAGGCCTGCATCACCAAGTATTTTTGCAATAGCCTTAACAGATGATCCTTTAGGGATGTTGACAATAACCTCTTTGCCAGAGACGATCGACCCCGTGCCAAGGACATAAGCACCCATCCACCCTCCTGCAGCTATAACCAGCAGGAAAAGGAAAAGGGCTGCCCACAGGACAACCCTTTTGATGGTACATCTCTTACTGATATTTTCTTCCTGATCAATCACAGCCTGTGTTATTTATGCTTTTTCTTGGTGCCGTTTTTTGGAGAGATGGATTTGTTAAAGGCAATTCTAACAACCTCATCCATGTCTTTAACAGGGTAAAATTTCATCTTATTTCGTATATCTTTTGGTATTTCCACAAGATCTTTCTCGTTCTGTTCAGGAATGATAACCTTGTCAATACCTGCTCGAAGAGCTGCCAGAGCTTTCTCTTTTAAACCACCAATGGGCAATACACGGCCCCGCAGTGTCACCTCCCCCGTCATGGCCAGCTGGCTTATCACTTTCTTCTGTGTGAAGGCAGAATAAAGTGCTGTAGCGATAGTAATACCAGCCGATGGTCCGTCTTTGGGTATTGCTCCGGCTGGAACATGAAGATGAAGGTCAATTGTATCAAAATAATCCTCCTTCACTCCAAGTTCCCTGGATCGACTGCGACAATAGGTAAGTGCCGCCTGGGCGGATTCTTTCATCACGTCTCCCAGCTGTCCCGTCAGAATCAGTTTGCCTTTACCCGGCATGAGATTCACCTCAATCTGCAAAATTTCACCACCGATCTCGGTCCATGCAAGACCGGTTACCAGTCCAGGCTGCTCAAGTTTTTCCAACTCGGACTCGGGGATGGTCTTTGGCGGCCCGAGGTAACGGTCAAGATTCTTTTTGGTAACACTATACGGGCCCTTCCCCCCTTCGGCAATCTTGCGGGCAATCTTACGACAAACCTTGCCAATTTCCCTTTCAAGATTTCTTAAACCAGCTTCATAAGTATAATGAGTAACAATATACTGAATTGTATCATCGTTCATTCGAATCTGTCTGGCCTTGATGCCGTTCTCTTTCACCTGCCGTGGAAACAGATATCTTCTGGCAATGACAATTTTTTCTTCCAGAGTATACCCCGACAGCCGAATAACCTCCATCCTGTCCAGAAGCGGTCTAGGAATTGTGTCACTCATATTGGCAGTGGTAATAAACATCACCTTCGACAGGTCAATTGGCAGATTCATATAGTGATCTGAAAACTCGAAATTCTGTTCCGGATCCAACACTTCAAGCAGTGCAGAGGATGGATCGCCACGGTAATCAGCACCAATTTTATCAACCTCGTCCATCATAAAAACGGGATTATTAGCCCTTGTTGTCTTGAGTCCCTGCACAATTCGGCCCGGCATGGCGCCTATATAAGTGCGCCTATGCCCTCGTATTTCCGCCTCATCACGCAGGCCGCCCAAAGAGAGTCGATGAAATTTCCGCCCCATTGCCCGGGCAATAGATTGCCCCAACGAAGTTTTGCCCACCCCCGGAGGACCAACAAAACAAAGAATCGGGCCCTTAGTGGATTTGTTGAGTTTGCGTACCGCCAGATATTCAAGAATTCTTTCCTTGATCTTTTCCAGCCCGTAATGATCCTCATCCAGAATCTTTCTGGCCCGTTTCAGATCAAGAAGATCTTTTGTACCTTTTTTCCAGGGTACATCAAGAATCCAGTCAATATACGTTCGAATTATGGTCGCTTCCGAGGAGTCCGGATGCATCATGGCCATGCGGTTCAGCTGTTTTTTCGCTTCCTTCCGCACAGTTTTTGACATTTTAACTTTTTTCAGCTTCTTGGCCAGTTCATCAATTTCCTGACTGTAATCGTCTGTATCACCAAGTTCCTTCTGCAGAGCATGAATCTGTTCTCTAAGAAAATATTCCCGCTGGGATTTAGTCATTTCCTCTTTAGCATCATTTTGGATCTTTGCCTGCACGGTAGAAACTTCAAGTTCTTTTGCCAGCAAGTCATTCACCAGCTTAAGACGAGCCAGCGGATCGGTTTCTTCCAATATCTTCTGGGATTCAAAAATTTTTAATCGAAGATTTGAGCCCACGAGGTCGGCAAGCCTCCCAGGGTCTTCGATGTTGTTAATAATCATCATCAGGTCTGCAGACAAAATTCCCCGCAAAGACATTATTTTTTCAGTCTGCTCTCTAACGGTACGCATCAAAGCTTCAACCTCAACACTTACCTCCAGGGTTTCCTGTTCTTCAATTACTTCCACCGACACCTGATAGAACGGGTCTGTTTTTACAAATTTCTGTATCCGGGCTTTGGACATGGCCTGAACAAGTACCTTAAGACGACCATCCGGCAATTTCAGGGTGCGCATTACCATACAAACCATACCAACCTTGTATAGATCGTCTTCAGATGGATTGTCCTTGGTGGCGTCCTTCTGGGTAACAAGCATAAGCAGTTTATTTGCCCCCAGAGCTTCATTCACGGCCTCTACTGAGCCTGGACGGCCAACAAAGAGAGGAATTATCATATAGTTGAAAACAACTACATCCCGTACCGCCATCATCGGCAGCACTTCAGGAATCTCCATATCTTCGTTATTGGAGAAATCGTCCATACCTATACTTAACGAGTCATTAAATTCCACACAAACCTCCTGACAAGATCACTTTTTCCGCCATCTGATATAATGACAGCCCCTTTCAGCAATCTCTTCTATTTTTCTATATATAGAACATTGATTTACTTTCGTTTATCAAAACCGGAGAAATTCTAAACATCCAGTTTGGTTTAGTCAAGACGGTTTGACCACCGTGGGTTTTTAATAACAATTTTTCTTGAACTCTTGACCCTTTTCTCTCATATTGTTCACTCAGGTAAAAAGTCTTCCCCCGGAAATGAGAAGAGAGACTATTTTGCATAATCTGAGTTATCTGGAGAGTTATAATGCTTACAACGCAGTCTTTTTTTAACCTGGCAGATTTCACCTGCAGAGATCTTTTTTCACCAGATGACTATGTCTGGATCCCTCTCAACAACCTCAAACAGTATCTGGATAATTATAACTATCCCGCTTACGATAGTCAGCTGATAAAAGACGGTGTACCACTTAAGGAACATATTATTATCCATGAGGGAAAGGCTGTATCCAGTAATAACTGCGAAATTATTTTTGGAAACACTACTAAAGGTAGGTTGCAGGTAAATAAAAATGGCTATAGACTTGAAGATGCTGCGGTGATAATGGCTGGTGCCGTTCTTACCGGTAACCGTATTTCCCTTGGCGGGGGCGTCCTTGTTGAATGTGGAGCAATGATAAAATCACCAGCCGTAATTGGTGACTGCTGTGAAGTACGGCAGGGAGCATATCTGCGTGGATATGTGCTGACCGGGAAACGATGCATCCTTGGTCATACCACCGAAATCAAACACTCTATTTTCCTCAATGATGCCAAGGCCGGGCACTTTGCCTACCTTGGCGACTCAATTCTTGGAAACAACACCAATCTCGGAGCCGGCACTAAATTCGCAAATTTGAGGTTTCTCCCCGGAAATTTAACTCTGTTTCATAACGGGAAGAGAATTGATACAGGCAGAAGAAAATTCGGTGCAATCCTGGGGGATGACGCTCAAACCGGATGTAACTCGGTTACCAATCCTGGAACGATTTTCGGCAAAGGAGCCATACTGATGCCCAATGCCACTGCCGGGGCAGGTTATCACTCTGAAAAAAGCATTCTGCGATAAGAGTGATATCACCCCATGAATACTTTCACACCGATGACACCGCTTTGCTGTTATGAAAGCAAGGAGAAATAAATGGGATCTGATCTTAAAAGCCGAAGCTTCTTAAAACTTCTCGATTTTTCATCTGGAGAAATTGAGTCTTTGCTCAAACTCTCAGCTGATCTGAAAAAAGCGAAATATAATGGATCCGAACAGCAAAAACTCCGTGGCAAAAATATCGTTTTGATATTTGAGAAATCTTCAACCCGCACCAGGTGTGCCTTTGAGACTGCAGCTTATGATCAGGGGGCAAATGTCACTTACCTTGGTCCAACCGGCTCACAAATGGGAACCAAGGAGTCGATAAAAGACACCGCCAGGGTTCTGGGACGCATGTATGACGGTATTGAGTTTCGTGGGTTCGAGCAGTCGAAAATTGAAGAATTAGCAAAATATTCAGGGGTACCGGTATGGAATGGCCTGACAAATGAATTTCATCCAACCCAGGTACTTGCAGATTTACTCACGATACGGGAACACTCCGACAAACCGCTGAACCAGATCACTTTTGGCTATCTTGGCGATGCAAGAAACAATATGGGGAATTCCTTGATGATCGGTTGCGCTAAAATGGGGATCGATTTCAGATCTGTTTCACCCGGCAGCCTGCAACCGAATCAGCACCTTGTGTCAACAGCACTTGAAATTGCCAAAGAGACCGGTGCCCAAATAACGATTACAGAGGATATTGCTACCGGGGTAAAAAATTGCGACTTTCTCTGTACCGATGTCTGGGTCTCCATGGGAGAGCCGGAAAATGTCTGGAAAGAGAGGGTCTCCACACTTCTCCCCTATCAGGTCAACTCCGGGCTACTGGAAATGACCGGCAACCCTTCAGTGAAATTCCTGCACTGCCTCCCCGCTTTTCACAATCGCGAAACTGAAATTGGGGAGCAAATTTACCAAGCCTTTGGTCTGGAGGCCATGGAGGTCACGGAGGATGTGTTTGAATCGCCGGCATCTGTTGTCTTTGACGAAGCAGAAAACCGGGTGCATACGATCAAGGCTGTTATGGTTGCCACGATGGAAAACTGAAACGACAGCAGCAATAAAAAGGAAAGAGGAAGCGACTATGAAAACATCTGAATATATCCAACTTGAAAATGAATACGGTGCTGGTAATTATAAACCTCTGGATGTTGTGCTTACCAAAGGGGAAGGTATCTGGGTCTGGGATATAGATGGTAATAAATACATGGACTGTCTTGCTGCCTATTCAGCTGTAAACCAGGGACACTGCCACCCTAGAATCCTGGAAGCCATGATGAGTCAAGCGAAGAAGCTGACCCTTACCTCCAGGGCATTTCGAAATGATCAGCTTCCATTACTCTATAAAGAACTGTGTGAGTTGACCAACTCCCATAAAATACTGCCTATGAACAGTGGAGCTGAGGCCGTTGAAACCGCAATCAAATGTGTCCGTAAGTGGGGATATGAAGTTAAAGGAATCGAAAAGGACAAGGCGGAAATTATTGTATGTGCTGACAATTTTCATGGTCGCACCCTGGCCATTGTCGGATTTTCCACAGATGATAATGCAAGAGATAACTTCGGCCCCTTCGCTCCAGGTTTTATAACCATTCCATTTGGAGATGCCGAGGCTCTTGAAAAGGCTATTACTAAAAATACAGCCGCCTTTATGGTGGAACCCATCCAGGGAGAAGCCGGGGTGATTATTCCACCGAAGGGGTATTTACAAAAGGTAAGAGAGATTTGTGATAAGAATAATGTAATACTTATCCTGGATGAGATTCAGACAGGCCTTGGGAGGACAGGGGCACTGCTGGCAGAAGAACATGAAGGTATTGAAGCCGACTTGACACTTATCGGTAAAGCACTTTCAGGCGGTTTCTATCCGGTATCCGCTGTACTTTCCAATAAAGAGGTTCTGGAAATTTTAAAGCCCGGCCAGCATGGTTCCACTTTTGGTGGAAATCCTCTTGCCTGCAGTATAGCACGAGCAGCTCTAAAAGTTCTTGTTGATGAAGATATGATAAAAAACTCCAAAGAGCTGGGGAACTATTTTCTTTCAGAACTAAAAAAGATAGAGAATAAAAACATTAAGGATATCAGAGGCCGCGGCCTGATGATTGCCATTGAACTCCACGAAGGTACGATGGGTGGCGCCAGAGCTGTAGCGGAAAAACTGAAAGAACTGGGGATCCTGTGTAAAGAGACACATACCTATACCATACGATTTGCACCTCCCCTGATGATCAAAAAAGAAGAAGTTGACTGGGCATTGGATAGAATTAAGCAGGTTCTTGGGCAATAAATAGACACAGGAGAGTAGAGTGAGAAAATTTGATTTGGAACATGTTTATGAATCCCAGCAGTTTGACTCGGAACTGCTGGATATCATTTTCAATGTAGCAGATGAGATGAAAAATGATCTCGCAGCAGACCAACGACGTTATTCTCAAGTGCTGAAAGATAAAATCATGGCTTCTCTCTTTTATGAACCATCAACACGTACCCGTTTTTCATTTGAAAGTGCCATGGCAAGACTCGGCGGCAGTATTCTGACCACAGAAAATGCAAAAGAGTTTTCCAGTGCTTCAAAGGGCGAAACTCTCTATGATTCAACAATGGTTATGTGCGGGTATGCCGATCTTATTGTCATGCGACACAATGAGCCGGGCAGCGCAAAAATGGCGGCAGAGGCCTCTTCAGTTCCGGTAATCAACGCTGGTGATGGTTCCGGTCAGCATCCTACCCAGGCATTGCTGGATCTCTATACAATTAGAGACTGTTTTCCAGCCGTTGATAACTTATCAATAGCCATGGTTGGAGATTTAAAATATGGACGTACAGTGAGATCCCTTTCCTATCTGCTGACTAAATATGACAACATTACAATTTACTTTGTTTCGCCGTCAGTTTGTAAAATGGACGATGACATTAAAGACTATCTCACGGTGAACAACGTTAAATGGAGGGATGAAAGTTCACTTGAAAAAGTGCTGCCACTTGTAGATTGTGTCTATATGACCCGTATTCAGAGAGAGCGCTTTCATGACCCGGAAGATTACGAACAGGCGGCGGGGAAATATATTATTGATCTGGAGCAGACCGGGCTAATGAAAAAAGAGAGTATCATCATGCATCCTCTGCCCCGGGTTGACGAAATATCCCGGGAGGTTGACAACGACCCCAGGGCTCAATATTTCCAGCAGGCCAGAAACGGTCTCTTTATTCGCATGGCCTTACTGTTTTTACTGTTAGGCAAGGATCTTGACGACTGACTGTAGAAACCTTTGTAACTCAGACGTAGCCCAACACTCCTTCAAATATTTTAAAACCCCTTGAAAGAAAAATGAATTCTCCTTATGTATAGCGGGACTAATCGTTGTTAAGATAAACTGAATTATGACGGGTAAAAATGACCATCGACTGGCCTGATAAATTTGCACGCGAGGGCCATGAATTATTTCTATC
Organism: Desulfobulbaceae bacterium; assembly: GCA_030599175.1. Lineage (GTDB taxonomy): Bacteria > Desulfobacterota > Desulfobulbia > Desulfobulbales > Desulfocapsaceae > Desulfomarina. Next base: position 9,580 of record JAUVON010000018.1, read on the forward strand.
GGGCCTGCCGATAGCCTTGCATTGCCATCACTACAATATGAATCTGCAGAAAACCCTTGAAACTTCTCTTGGCAGTGAAGGGGTCCTGCTTCTATACAAGGCAGCAGAAGAATCAAGTTACGCCGGGTTCACCTCCTTTCTCGAGCACCATCCCAAAATTGTAACGGCTAAATCGAAACTGGAACTCGCCTCAACCAGTTACCAATACTGCGGGCTTGGCATTGTTAACCTCACAAAAGTCGGGCCGGAAGGCGGCATTGTCACCAGCCCCCACAGTCATCATGTTACTGGCTGGCTGGCTAAATTCGGAAAAAGACAAAATGTTGGCTGTTTTTTCACAGGAGGCTGGGTAGCCGGTGTTCTCGCAGCGATTTATAATAAACATATCGGTTACTTTTCAGTTAATGAACTTGAATGCAAGATGACCCTGGCCAGAAAATGTATTTTTGAGGTAAAAATTGCATAGGGTAGACAACGCCTCAAAAATGTTTGAACTCTTCATAAAGTAGCAGGAAATACAATGGCTATTGATACAGATAAAATTGTGCATGCCGTCATGCATGGCAGTAGGATCCGTGAGGAAAAGGGTATTATCCCCCTATTCGGCGTTTATTTATCTATGATATCAGTCCAGTACTACAACAAGATCTCCTTTGGTTTTGAAAAGGCAACCGGTAATGATGGGTTCGCTGAGAAACTGCTTGTGGAAGCCGGGCAGGAATGCGGTTATGCTACCTTCCAGGGCGTGAGAAGTTCCTGGGAATGGGAAGAGGTGGTCAAGCCAATGATTGAAGATAGAGAAGACCAGATTCATTGTTTTGTCTCAATTGCAATTGCTTTCGGTTGGGGAGACTTAACAGTGCAGGAACTGGTTCCTGGTAAAAAATTAGTGCTCCGCGCCACTGACCTCTACGAGGCAAAAGGTTATCTGGACGTTTACGGTAAAGCTGATTCAGGGAAATGCTATATGGTAAGGGGGGTGACTGGAGCTCTCATGGACCTGGTGTATGGCGATGATTATCCGGAAGGCTGTTTTCAGTATACTGCTGTCGAAACGTCCTGTGTGGTCAAAGGAGACCCCTATTGTGAATTTATTGCACAACGAGCAGCCAGCTAGTTCATCCTTTGAGGACTGGCAGTCTTGCAGACAGTTTCATAACTGTATCAAGGTTCTCTGTGAAGCCTATGACGATACTGATGCAAATTGCTGGTTGGTTCCCAAAACCCACTGCCAGAACTATATATTTGAAGATTTCTTCGACAAAATAACCTCATGTCTTTCCTGTGACTATTTCAAGCAAAAAGGGGCTCAGCATCCAAAAGGTCTCGATTTTTTTATTGCCGAACAACTCCGAAACTGCAACAGAAAAGCCTTTGAACAGCAATTCCAGAAAGAGGCAAGTTTTGTTGCAATCTTAAATAGAATTCCCGATGGTCTTTTTACCTTTGATAAGGACTGGCGAATAAATTATTTCAACCCCGCAGCTGAAAAAATAACAGGGTTTTACGCCGAAGATGCGATTGGTATGTATTGTGATGATGTTTTCAAGATCACCAGCAAAGGATCAATTGATGCTCTGAGGAAAGCAATTAACGATGGTGTTGATGTCCATAACCGCGAATATGAAATTTTAGATATTGACGGTAAAAAGAAACCGGTTATCTGCTCAACCTCCGCTTTTAGAAATGACAAGGATGAGGTGGTGGGTGGTCTTGAAATATTTAAAGATATTAAAGAATTGAAAAAACTGCAGGGAGAGGTTGTTAAACGGGAAAAAAAGTACCGTCGTATTTTTGAGGGCAGTCATGACATGATCCATATTTCCAGGCCGGCAGGAAAGCTTCTTGACGTCAACATTGCCGGTGTTGAGATGCTGGGATTTGCCAGTAAAGAAGAGATGCTTGCCCTTGATTCTGTAGAGCGGTTTTGGGCAAACCCGAGGGATCGGGATAAGATGGTTGCTCTTCTCGCCAGGGATGGAAGCGTGAAGGACATGGAGTTCAATTGGGTACGAGCCGACGGCAAGCAGGTTCATGTTCTTCTGTCCAGCCGCAGCTACGAGGATCCAAAAACCGGAGAAGTACAGTACGAAGGAATTATAAAAGATATCACCAAAAGAAAAGAAATTGGAGAGTTAGTTCGGAAACGCAACAGAGAACTCTCTATTCTGAATAGCATTGCTGTTGCGGTTAACCATACCATGGGGCTGGATAATATTCTGCATGCCACCCTCGAGCGGGTCTTAAAGGTACTCAGCCTTTCTTCAGGGGGTATTTTTTTAATAGACAGGGGAGATAAAAAAACAATTCTAGGGGCTGTAGCCGGGCTTCCCTCTGTTAAAAAAGGGGAAGCTGTAAAATTGATCTTCAAAGATGTATTGTTAAGAGAATACCTTATAGAAAGTGATTCCGAACTTATGCCCGAATCTTCATTTCCCCATTTCCAGGCCTGCTATAAAACCGAGAATAAAGATTCCCTTCTGTGCCTCTCCTGCCATCTGATTATTTCCAAAGGCAAACCTGTCGGTTTTTTCGGCTTTGCTCTCCCACCTGACAGAACAATCGATTATCTGGAGATTCGCCTCCTTGGCTCTTTGAGTAACTTTTTAGGCAACACTATCGAGAATGCCAAAATGATTGAAACGATACGTCAGAACAGGCATGACCTGCAAAGGCTCAATGAAAAATTATTTCAAACCCAGGAAGATGAAAGAAGACGTATTGCAAGAGAACTGCACGACGAGGCAGGGCAGTCACTAACTGCTGTTAAATTAGGCTTGGATAATTTAGAGCAGAAAATCCCTGCAAATAATAGTGATGTCAGAGACATACTCTTTGAAACCAGGAAAATGCTGGTACGAACTTCATCAGAGATTCGTCGCCTTGCTTATAATCTGCACCCGACTTTATTGACTGATCTGGGTCTTGAACCGGCTTTGAATCTTTATTTCAAAGATATTGGAACTCACTCCAGGTTAAATGTTGAATTTCAGATGGTAGGTTTCGATGGCAGACTTGAAAAAGACCTGGAGACTGCTCTTTATCGTTTCAGTCAGGAAACTACGACCAACACCCTGAAGCATTCCGGCGCTGAGAATTTTTCGTTAAAAATCATCAAAAGTTTTCCTAAACTCATTTTCATTGCCGAAGATGACGGAATTGGCTTTGATGAAAAAGATATCTGCAATGACAAAAGAAGCCTGGGATTGCTCGGCATGCGTGAGAGGGCACAGCTCTTAGGTGGGACATTTCTTGTTAAAGGACGCTCTGGCCAGGGTGCCCGAATCCGGATAGAAATTAAAATGGCTGCAGATTATCAAACTTCTGCCACATAGATATAACTGGCTATGGGAAAAATAATTAGAATTTTGCTTGCCGACGATCATACTATCGTGCGGCAGGGCATGGCACACTTACTCGAACAACAGCCCGACATAAGGATCGTTGGCGAAGCTAACAATGGTAATAAAGCCGTGGAGATGGCTAGTAAACTCAACCCTGATCTCGTCATACTCGACATCGCTATGCCACTTTTGAATGGTATTGAAGCTGCAAAAAGAATACGTAAGGAGTTGCCTGACTGCAAGATATTAATCTTATCGATGTATTCACATGAACATTATATCCATCAATTGCTGGAAACAGGAGTTTCCGGCTATCTTCTCAAGGATTCAAGTGGTGTCGAAATCATTGAAGCGATTCGTGATGCCATGAAAAATAAAACTGTTATGAGTCCATCTATTTCAAAAAAAATAGAAGACTCCCAAATGTCTCCTTATAAAAACCATTCAAGGGAAGAGCGATATAATATCTTATCAAACAGAGAGAGAGAGGTGTTTCAGTTAATCGCCGAAGGGTTTTCAACCAAACAGATCACTGAAATGCTTTTCATCAGTATCAGCACTGTAAAATCTCACAGGTCAAAGATCATGACGAAACTGGGGGTCGATTCACCGACCCATCTTGTTCGTATTGCCATTAAACTCGGCTTGGTCGATCCTGATTTTTAGTGCCTTACTCCTGAAACTCTACAATAAAAAACAAGAGATCGAGGAAGGTCGTTTATTATTATATCGTTGAATATACTTCCAAGGCACTTATCCAAGCATTCTAAAATTCTGATTTATTCGGGTTAGTGCCTTGCTTATTGCCACAATGTTTTAATTTACCAGGGAAATATAATATGAAAAGTTATCTGCATGTATATACAGGAGAAGGAAAAGGAAAAACAACTGCAGCATTGGGTCTGACCATACGAGCTGCAGGTGCCGGTCACAAAGTATTCTTGGCCCAGTTTATCAAAGGTGGCCGTTATAGTGAACTAAACGCACTGAAAAGATTTGATGACCTGGTCACCGTTGAGCAATTTGGTCGTGGTCGATTTATGGATGGAAAGCCTTCCGAATCTGATATTATAGCTGCACGTAATGGGCTAAAAAAGATGCAGTCCATTCTCTCATCAGGTGATTATAATGTTGTTATCCTGGATGAGGCTAATATTGCCCTGTATTACAACCTCTTTACAGTTAAGGAAATAATTGATCTTATCGATTGCAGATCAAAGAACACAGAACTTGTTATTACAGGCAGGCATGCTCCTCCTGAAGTTTTGGAAAGAGCTGATCTTGTGACAGAAATGAAAGCTGTAAAGCACTATTACAAAAAAGGCGTCAAGGCAAGAGTTGGCATAGAAAAATGACAAGCTCGTAAAAACCTTAAAAATGGCAAAGATAATATTAGCAACCGGTGGTTCACGCAGTGGCAAAAGTGAGGATGAGATAACTACAATTTGCCAGGAATTGATACACCTCAGCAGACAACGCCAAGATACAGTAATATTTGTCACGAATGAGGTGGGCAGTCGAATCGTGCCGGCAAATGGCATTGCTCGAAAATTCAGAGATTTATCCAACCGCTACACTCTACCCTTTGTTCTTGAGTTCCCAACGCATGGTAATTTCAGCAGCAAGTTCCTCTTGACCTGGAATTAAAGATTCGTACATCAGATCGCCTTCAAGGGCTATGGTAGGAAGGCATTTACCCTTTAGCTCAAGAAACCGCTTATTGCCCTCAAGGGTCCGCATGTCCCACTCACGAACATCGATATATTGTTGAATTTCTTTCGGTAGATCCTGTACCGATTTTGCCATATAGACACAGGCAAGTCATTGCCGAAAGTCAGTAAGCAGCACATCAACCATAACCTTGTTCATATCTAACCCGAATAAATCGGAACTTTTAGAATGCTTGGATAAGTACCTTGGTGGTGAATACAACCACATAATTTCAATATACATTCCTCAGGTTCTTGTTTTTTATTACAGACGTTCTGGAGTAAGGTACTAACCCCGCATATTGTATTCTTCGATGACTTCTTCGAATGCTTCTTCAAGCATGGGCCTGGGAGGAATGACATCAAAAATAAGCTCACCGTTGATGAACATTGAGGGAATAGGGGCAATACGCAATTTCTTATAAACTTCTTCTTCGCCAAACAGGGAAACCGACAGGGCTAAAAAGCGTTTCTTCCCATCTCTCTTGAAAATATCCACCCGGCGATATTCAGCATAGTCTCCATAATCAGGCATAACTTCACGAATCGCCTCTTCCATGTAATGACAGATCAGGCAGTCGCTTTTCTTGTACATTATCTCAACAACCATTTTCTTTACACAATCCATAAATTTCCGAAGCTAATATTTTTTTATCATTGGCCAGGCAAAGAGTCGATATTCATTTGGAGCATAGGCTGGAGTACTTCTCTGGCAGACCAGTTTCCTTCAGCAACAGCATCTTTAACTTTATCCATAGAGTCAACCTCCCCAATAAATACCACCATGTTCATATGTTCAATCTCTGCAGATTTTTTTCCACAATCCTCGAGGGTCCAGTCGCCCATGACATAACTGAACAGGTGCACCTCATCCTTCTCCTGAACAAATCCTTTAGCGCGAATGATAGAGGAAGGAAGTCTATCTGCCATACTTCTGATCTCACCAAAATCATCACCGTTCCATTTATATGCCACCGAGGCCAGCTGATCAGGCGGAGTTGATTCAAGGTTCGGCTGATCTAACATACCACTTATAAAATCTTCTAGTTCCTTTGGCGATAATGTTGCGGGAACAGAAGACAGTGTTTGCTCAATATCCTGCCCTTCTGCACTTTTACTCTCAATAAAAGGAAAAGAATCAAGTGGGATATCTGAAAATGTCGTTTCAAAAAATCGCGGATCAGGGTGGTTGTCTCGAACAATCTGTTTTATCTTCTCAATCTCATCTCTTGACACGAGATCTGTCTTATTAATGATAAAAACAGTAGATGTCGACAACTGTTTTTCCACCGAAGCAAAGGTTTCAAAGGCTTCAAGAAAATGGGCAGCATCAATAATACAGAATTGATCTGTAAAATCAAAACCATCATTAAAAATCGGCAGTTTAAGGTCACGTTTCAAATCAGACGGATTGGCAACTCCTGTAGATTCAATTATCAGGAGATCCGGTTTAATCTTGGCATTTAATTCGTAGAGTCCCTTAATAAAATCAGTCTTTACACAAACACAGAATATCGAACCACGACTAATTTCCATCATATCGATATCATCACCTTCCACCAAAGTTCCATCGATACCTATCTCCCCAAACTCGTTCATCAGGATGGTCAGCTTTAAATCTTTGGGGAAGTTATCAATTATTCGATTTAAGAAAGTCGTCTTGCCACTTCCCAGAAACCCTGTAATCAGGAGAACTGTGGTGATTCCGTTCATGATACCTCCATGATTTTTGTGTGTAGTAAAATGAAGGAAACCGGCAATCTGCCGGTTTCCTTCAATCCCGAAGGATTAAGGCAAGATTTAGGCGATCTTCGTATTCAGACCGGCACCTGCCTTTTTAAGATTCTCCTGAAGCTTGTCAAAGTTAAATCCCTTGTCCCGCAAAGAGGCAAGACATCCCTTCATAGAGGATGGCGCACGTTCTTCCATCGCATCGATGAGCTCTTCATACTGAGGAATAATGCTCTCAAAGACAAGATCACCTTCAATGCAGATAGAAGGGAGAACTTTTCCCTTCATTTCCATGAATTTACCAACACCTTCCTGAGTTTTGACCGACCATTCCTTATAGTCAATCATTTCCTGAACATCATCAGGCAGAGCGGCAATGGATTCCATCATGTAGCCACAGGCAGCGCATTGAACGCTGTCTAAAGTCAGTATATCTATTCTGATTTTTTCAGCCATTGTAGTATCCTCCTTACCAGATAGTTCTACCAAGACTCGGGATACTTGGCATAATAAGTTTCAAACCATGTTTTTGCTTCAAGGACCTGCTCCATATGTTCCACCGGAACATCATAGGGCATGTCTCAGCCAGGGGCAAAGGTAAAGCCTATATGCCCTCCCGCTGCCAGGCTGACGATGGCATCCTCCCGTGGTGACAGTAGCCCAAGACTCAAAGCCAGAGTCAGCTTTAAATTGCCGCCGAAGCCTTTACCATATTTAATTGCCAAATCACGGATAAAGTTCAAATTAAGTTGCTCATCAATGGCAAAGCCGTGTGTATCAAGCTCACAAACATCAACCATTACCTTGGTTGCGTCACCACAGATAAAGAAACTGGAAGTAAGACCTGCTCCGTTAATTACATCAGTTGCAGGCTTACAATACGGAGTTACAAATTCCTTAAACGTCTCGGATTTAATCTGGGAGGCAACAGGATCAATGATTGCAATAACTTCACAGCCCATTTCTGCATAGAATTGCGATGCAACTGCCCCTATTTTGCCTGCGTATTCCAGAACGGAATGTGCAAATTCCTTATTTTTATACACATCAGTAAAAATACGCACGCCAGCTAAATGCGACCCAAGGGTCAGGGGACCACATATCCCACCAATAATTGCGCAGTCAAGCTCATCAAGCTGTGGTTTTGCAATCCTGGCAGCCTCAAAAAGTATAGGCCAACGACCGGAGTCTTTGGTTGGCATAGTGAGCCCAGCCTCTTCAGGAGTCTTACTTGAACAAGGATGAGTGGTTACAGATGGTACATTATCAGGCCACCATTTGAGATCACAC
>JAUVON010000294.1 GCA_030599175.1 Desulfobulbaceae bacterium
CAGCATAGCATCGACATAACCCACAGCTCCAACAGAGTTTGAACCGCCTACGGGGATAACGTAGGTTTTTTTCCCTTTTTGCTCAAGTTCGTCTGCGACCTGGAACAGTCGTTCATCCCTCTCTTCTCTGTCACAGAAATGAATCTTTGCTCCGAATAGAGTATCCAGTAAAAGATTTCCGTTGGGGTTTTCCGGTGGAGTACCGTTTAATACAAGGTGACAGTCAAGACAAGCCTTTCTTGCGGCGGCGGCAGTCAGACGGCAATGGTTGGACTGTATCCCGCCGGCGGTGACCAGAGTGTCCATTTTTTGTTCCAGAGCTTCGCCAATAAGAAATTCCAGTTTCCGTGTCTTATTGCCTCCCATGCCAAGAGAAGTTAGATCATCCCTTTTCATATAAATAGCAGGCCCTTGATTTTCTTTTGTCAGTGCTTCAAGATAGTGGATTGGTGTCGGGAACTCGGCTAGATGAAATCTGGGCAGATTGGCTAGTTGCATAGAAATCCCCACTTATGATTTAATGGGTCAAAATCTTACTTATAAATTCTGCGGCCCTGTCGGTTTGCGGATTATCGAAAAAGTCTGTGGGATTACCTATTTCAACAATCTTTCCTTCATCCATAAACAGTACTCGGTCGGCCACTTTTTTGGCAAATCCCATCTCATGGGTTACTACACACATGGTCATACCTTCAGAGACCAGGTTAACCATGACATCCAGGACTTCTCCAATCATCTCCGGGTCAAGGGCTGAGGTGGGTTCGTCAAAGAGCATGATTTCAGGAGACATGACAAGTCCCCTGGCGATGGCCACCCGCTGCTGCTGGCCGCCGGAAAGTTGAGCCGGGTAGGCAGCTGATTTTTCGGTCAGTCCAACCTGTTCCAGTTTTTCCAGGGCAATTTTTTCAGCTTTGGCTTTGGCAAGCTTTTTCACGTTCACCGGTGCCAGCATAACGTTTTGTAATACGGTCATATGGGGATAGAGATGGAACTGCTGGAACACAAACCCTATTTCAGCCCGCAGCTTGGTGAGGTTGGTCGATTTATCATGTACAGGGATGTCGTTGACAATGATCTGGCCCTGCTGGATTTTTTCAAGCCTGTTGATGCATCTGATCAGGGTTGATTTGCCGGAACCGCTCGGTCCGCAGATGACCAGAACCTCGCCCTTCGGTATTTTTAAGTTGATATCATTTAACACATGGAGCTTGTCAAACCATTTGTTGACATTCTTAAATTCGATCATGTTTTTTTCTGTACTTTCCTTTTCTTATGCTGCCATTCTCTTTTCCAGGTAATTAGAAAGCAGAATCAGGGGATATGAGATTATAAAGTAGAGGAACCCGACCAGTGTAAAGACCATAAGTCCTTCCGGAATACGTACTACGGTCACCCACCCTACCCGGGTCAGCTCCATGATGCCGATCACCGATACAACGGAAGTGTCCTTGATCAAAAGAACATACTGACCTACAAGGGGTGGCAAAATTACTTTCATGGCCTGGGGAATGATAACCAGGCGCAGCTTCTGAATCCCGTTGAGGCCGGATGAGGTTGCCGCTTCCCACTGGCCTTTGGGGATGGAGTTAATCCCGCCGGCAACAATTTCGCAGATGAAAGCCGAGCCCATGATGGCCATGGCTAAAAGAGCTGCGGTGAATGCTTCTAATTGAATTCCCCATTCCGGCAGGATAAAAAAGACGATAAAAATTTGAACTACAAAGGGAGTACCCCTTACAAAGGCAACATATACGCCAACTAACCGCTTTAAAATAGTACTGTCACTGGATCTGAAAATACCGAGGATAAATCCTATCAGGGTACAGGTCACAAGGCTGATAAAGGCGATTTTGCTGGTCATCCACAACCCTTTAAGGAAAAAAGGGAAAATCTCCATAAGTCGGCCAAAATAAAATGATATCATTTTAATAAGCCTCCCTGAAGATCAGTTTTCGCTGGGACCAGTCTGCCAGAGCCTTGAGGCAGAAATAAATACACATATAGAAGAATGCCACGGTCAAAAAGGCTTCTGCGGGCATGAAACGCTCGGAAGTCATGGTCTGACCACACCTGGTCAATTCCATGACCGAAATGAGGGAGAGCAGGGCAGAGTCCTTGACCAGGACGATATTCTGACCCAGTAGAGGAGGAACTGTAACTCCCAGAGCCTGGGGAAGAATGATTAACCGCATTCTCTGGACATAGTTTAACCCCGAGGAGACCCCGGCCTCGATCTGTCCTTCGTCTACGGAGTTGATTCCTGCCCGGATAATTTCTGCTATATAGGCCCCTGAATTAAGCATTAATGCCAGGATTCCTGTCTGGATTTCGGGAATTCGTAATCCAAGAGTAGGCAGGCCGAAATAGAGAAAATAGATCTGAACCAGAAGAGGCGTGGAGCGGATAATCTCAATATAGGCTATGGCAGGATATTTAATGATTTTAATACCTGAAATCCTGCAGCTGCAGGCAATGATTCCGGTAATAAGGGCAAGTATAATGGATACAACGGCAATCAAAAACGTGGATCTCAACCCGGTTAAAAACAGGGGCAGATACTCCAGTATGACTCTGAAATTAAAATCAACCAGCATGTGTCATCCGTTCTGTTTATATGGGTGCACACCCATATTAAAGGTGTACACCACTATTTTGAAATAATTACACTATGATGGCGTCAATCCATTAATGGTCTTTTTTCCACTCTATCCCTTCCATCCAATAGGCAATGTTTTTATCATATTCACCATTGGCTCTGACGGTTTTAAAATAGAGGTTGATCCATTGCCATAGGTTTACAGATTCCTGGCGAACGGCAAAGGCGAGGGCATCTTTCCCCTGGCCCAGACGTTTGTCCAGCAGTCGAATGGAGTTTGGTGGAAAATCCGGAAGTACAGTGAGAACTGCAAGGTCGTCATTGACCCCTGCATCCACATGTCCTGCAGTCAGGGCCTGGACAATCATTCTGCCGCCGCCTTTATAGGATTTGATTTTGGCATTGGGCAGGTACTTTTTTGCAATGGTTTCACCTGTAGATCCCAAAAGTACTCCCACGGTTACGTCCGGCTTGTTTACATCTTCAAGAGTCTTGTAGCTGGCACCGGTTGTGGTGAAAATACAGGGTTGAACATGAATCCAGGGGTCGGTGAAGGAAATTTTCAGAGCCCTTTTCAGGGTGGGGGTCATATCGGCTGCCAGGATATCTGCTTTTCCGGATAAAAGAGCAGGAATCAAACCGTCCCAGTCAAAATCAAGCACTTTGAGTTTGACACCCATACTGTCAGCCATTCCCTTGGTGAAATCGATCATTGAGCCAGCCTGTTCTCCGTTTTTATCAAAAAAGGCATAGGGGGCGGCTCCGGACTGCACCGCCACGCGGAGTTCTCCCCGCTTTACAATTTCACTCAGTGTCCCTGCAAAACTGACACTGGTTAGGGCCAGTGTCAGTACCGAGGCCAGAATAATAGAAACTAATTTCTTTTGATTCATGTTTTCTCCTTTTTTTTGGTTAACATTCTTTGTTGAACTGCCACAACCACATTTTCATATTGCACGGCGTTTTTTCGGGTCAATCTGATGTGAGAAAAATCAGGTACGATTTGATGAAGGGTAAGAAAAAAGCAGACGACCGAAGATAACACATACCGGAACAAAATGCGCATCCTAAATTGCTTGGACGACTAAAGAAGAACATAGTATGGTATCCACCGAATCCCGGTTATATTACTTTCATAACAGCGAAGTGGTGTCATCGTTGTGAAATACATTTCATGGGTGTCAGACTGTTAGGTGATGTGTAGTTTGTTTTGCCTAAAATATTAAAGTGGGCAACACCCACAACCCAGAAGGTACATTATATCACCACAGAGTTCACAGAGAGCACAGAGAAAAAGCATTTCTTTTTCTCTCCTCTGTGTTCTCTGTGAACTCTGTGGTTTGAGTTTTCGAAGTCTACGCTTA
>JAUVON010000235.1 GCA_030599175.1 Desulfobulbaceae bacterium
ACCTTGCGATCATCGGCAACAGAGCCGGGAATACAGAAGGCCTGTAATCCCTCACCTATGGTGGCGGCTACCTCCGAAGCTTTCGTCTGGCCATTTTTTATGGCAATGGCTGCACCCAGGGTGTATGCCCATAGCGCATTATCAAAACATATCGGCTGGATACCCTTTACGATTGCGGCAACATCTACACCATAGGCTGAACATACTTCTTTTGCATCTTCCAGGGACTGCATACCATGTTTTTCCAGGACAGGAGTAATCTGATTAATTCGCCTGTCGTAACTTTCAAACAGTGCCATATTCTTTCTCCTTTATTCCTGTCGGGGGTCAATAGTCTTTACTGCATCCGAAAACCTGCCATAGGTTCCCGAGGCATCTTCAAGTGCCTGATTGGCATCCACACCTTTTCTGATGCCATCCATCATCTTACCAAGGCTGACAAACTTGTAGCCAATGATTTCATCGTTTTTGTCAAGACCAATCTCTGTGATGTACCCTTCGGCCATTTCCAGGTATCTCGGACCTTTTTTACTGGTGCCGTACATGGTGCCGCTGACCGATCTCAGGCCTTTTCCCAGGTCTTCAAGTCCCGCACCTATGGGTAGCCCTCCTTCTGAAAAAGCGGATTGGCTGCGGCCATAGACAATCTGGAGAAATAGTTCACGCATGGCAACGTTAATGGCATCGCAGACCAGATCCGTATTTAAGGCTTCGAGGATTGTTTTCCCCGGCATAATCTCGGAAGCCATTGCCGCTGAGTGGGTCATTCCGGTACAGCCGATGGTCTCTATCAGTGCCTCTTCAATAAGGCCGTTTTTTATATTCAGCGTTAATTTACATGCGCCCTGTTGTGGGGCACACCAGCCGACACCATGGGTCAGCCCATTAATATCACCGACGTCTTTTGCCTTGGTCCATGTGCCTTCCTGGGGGATTGGTGCGGGGCCGTGGTTTGTCCCCTGTGCAACGCGGCACATTCCCAAAATTTCAGAAGAGTATTCCATAGTTATGCTCCCTTGAAGAATGTTAATCTCATGTAAAACAGGAAATGAAGAGGAGACTATATTTTTCTGTTTCTTATCGGGTCTCATTATAGTAGGAATCTATGAAAATTCAATAGGCTTAAGTTTCAGGCTGATGGTTAGCATAGTCTTGAAAAAATTGGCTTTTGAGTTCTGTGAATAAATCATGTAAAATGTGCGCGTTAGGTTTTCCTCTATCGGGTTGGCATATTATGAAAAAACTTACCACACCCAGGATTGACCGCTGCATCGGATGTCACTCCTGCACTTTAGCCTGTGCAAGGCTTGTCCATAAACGGATTTCCTGGGATACTGCCGGGATTCGTATCAAATCATCAGGTGGACTTACCACAGGATTTAAAGCCAGCCACTGTCTGGCCTGCGATCCTGCACCTTGTGCTTCGGCCTGCCCCACCAGCGCTTTTTCGAGGCGTAGAGGAGGCGGTGTAATAGTAAAGAAAAAACTCTGTATTAATTGTGGGGATTGCGTCGCAGCCTGTCCTGTTGATGCCATCTTCCAGGATTATACAGGAGCAGTCTATGTCTGTATCCATTGTGGTCGCTGTGTTGATTTCTGTCCTCACAACTGTCTTCAAATGGAAGAGATGGGCGGCAACACTGAAGAGGAGGAATCAGCATGATTCGTGATCATTTTAGAGTTCTTGTGGTCAATCTCTCCTCCGGCAAAGGACAGGTTGTTCAGCTTGATGGCCGTTATACTGAGGCAGGAGGAAGTGGGCTTGCTGCTCTTCTCTTTCAAAAATATGGTCATCCTGAACGGCCCTGGAGCGATCCTGATCAGCCTGTACTTTTTGCAATAGGACCACTCACCGGCTATTTTCCGCTGATGAGTAAGACTGTATGCAGTTTTAAATCACCTTATCATGATCAGTATACAGAAAGTCACGCAGGGGGGCGCTCTGCCCTGTCGCTCTGTTTCGCTAATCTTGATGCATTGGTCATTGTGGGAAGATCCGAAAGACTCTGCTGTCTCACCTTAAGTTCCAGATCACTTGATATCAAAGACGTTGGCTTTATGAAAGGTATGGATGTGGATGAGAGCGGTAAGCTTTTCCGCGAAATGTCCCCGGGCTCAGGACACCGTACTATTCTCCGCATTGGTCCGGCCGGTGAAAACGGTGCTGCCATGTCCTGCATTAATGTGGATACCTATCGCCATTTTGGCAGACTCGGCGGTGGCGCAGCCCTTGGCGTAAAAAATCTCAAAGGCATTATCATTCATGGTGATGCAATTTTCTCCCAACCTGATAACAAAGAATACAGCAGGCTCTACAGTGAGGTGTATAAACAGGTCACAGCTACGGATATGATGAAAAAATATCATAACCTTGGCACTCCTGCCAATCTGCAGGGGTTAAATGATATCAAGTCCCTGCCCTGGCGTAATCTGCAGGCCACAAGTGATCCTGCAATTGAGGCGATCAATGGCGAACGATTTGCCACTGACACCCTGCTTCGAAATTCTGCCTGTTCCGGATGCCCGGTTGGATGTATCCACGTTGGCTATGTGCGGGAAATGTTTAATGCGAATCACCGCTACACGTTCAAACAGGTTGCCTACGATTATGAACCGATTTTTTCCCTCGGTACCATGCTGAATGTGACTGATGCCCGTTCTGTTTTAAATATCCTTGATGTCATGGAAAAGACAGGACTTGATGCGATGTCGGGCGGTGTTGCCCTGGCCTGGGCTACAGAGGCCACTGAAAAAGGTTTGATTTCTGACAAGGAGACTGGTGTGCGACTCTCCTTTGGAGATGCTGAAGCCTACCAGCATGCAACAGAGATGCTTGGCAACTGCAGCAACGATTTTTACAGGCTGCTTGGCCAGGGAAGCCTCAAAGCTGCAGCAGAATATGGAGGTGCAGAGTTTGCCTGTGTGCTTGGTCAGGAAATGGCAGGTTATGCCACAGGTGAAGTGTTTTTTGCCGCCCAATCCCTTGGTTTCAGACATTCTCATCTTGACAGCGGAGGCTACTCTTATGACCAGAAACACGCTGAGCAGGATATTGACGGGGTGGTTGATTTCCTGATATCAGACGAAGCAGGCCGGGCCTTTATGACCTCCATGGTATCCTGTCTCTTTGCCAGAGGTGTCTATAAAGATGATCTGCTTGGTAGCTGCCTCACCTCTGTCGGGTATCCGGAGCTTGCCGCTAACATTGGTCGAACTGGTGTTCATATCCAGAAACTGAGATGGCAGACCAGAATTGCTACGGGATTTACTCCGGAAGCCATTACCATTCCCAGGCGTTTTTACAAGATTGAGACATGGAAGGGCCCCATTGATCCGATATATCTGAACTCCTTAAAAAATGCGTATGGAAAGGCCATCATTGCACTTGCAGGAAGTTGAGCATAAACCTCAGGATATACACCCGCTTTTACCAGGCCCTCGTAATCGCCCGACCGGGAATTGCCGGATTGAGATTTTATGCAGACACCTTGTTATATGATTTATCGATGAGTATGATGTTACTTATAGGTTTTTTCTCTATGGAGGTGTGTGATGATTAATTTTTTCAAAAAGAAGACACTGACGGGATTAGCTCGTACATGCGGCTGAGCGGCTAAAATTGGTCCGACGGATCTGTCGGACGCTCTTGAAGGTCTTGAGGCTCCTTCTGATGCCAATCTTCTTGTTGGCATAGAAACCTCTGACGATGCTGCTGTTTATCGTTTATCCGATGAAATTGCTATGATTAACACTGTCGATTTCATTACCCCCCCTGTTGATGATCCCTACTGGTTTGGTCTGATATCAGCGGCCAATTCTATTTCTGATATTTACTCCATGGGAGGAAAACCCATAACAGCTCTTAATGTTGTTATGTTTCCCTCCAAACAGCTGGACATGGGGCTATTGCGCGAGATCCTGCGAGGTGGACACGATAAAACTGTGGAAGCTGGAGCCTGTCTGGTTGGTGGACATACAGTCGATGACGAGGAACCCAAATATGGTCTCTGTGTGAACGGAGTTGTCCATCCGGATCGCATCATCACAAATGCCGGATCACAGCCAGGTGATACATTAATCCTCACAAAACCGCTGGGTTCAGGTGTCCTGTTTAATGCAAACCGTTCCGGGAAACTACCCTATGTGGATCTGGAACGTGACATTCTGCCCTCTCTTGCTGCTTTAAATGGAGCTGCAATGGATGCAGCCCTGCAATTTAACCTGCATGCCTGCACAGATGTCACCGGCTTCGGTATTCTTGGCCATCTGCTGGAGGTGGCTCATGGCTGCAACGGGAAGGTTGTGATCAATTTTCGCAATCTTCCTTTTTATCCTTATGCACTCGATATGTACCGTAAAGGTGAATCTACCGGCAGTAATAAAGCCAACAGGGAAATGGTTAGTAAGCATAATCTTGAAATGCGTATCACTCTTGATACAGCGAAAGAGGAAATGCTTTATGATCCTCAGACTTCCGGGGGACTCCTGTTGTCTCTACCAAATTCTGAGGCAGATGATCTCCTGAGAGTACTTCACGACACAGGTGTAACCTCCGCCGTAAAAATTGGAGAAGTTGTGGATGAGCCCGTGGGGATAGCCGTTGAATAGGAACAGTGGAAACTAACCCGAACAGATCGGAACTTTTTGAAATGTCTGGTGAAGGTACTAAAAGATAAATTATCTTACCACAGAGGGCACAGAGAAAAGATTTTTTTTCTCTGCTTTTTACTACAGTTTTTCAGGAGAATGGCACTAACACCCAGGAAATATCAAAGTTCAGTCAATTTATCAAAAAGACCACGGTCAGTCTCTATCTTTCTCCGGTTACCGATAATAGCCCGATAGCTCTTTGCGGTCATTTTGGCAAAAGCCGGTCCAAAACTGCGAAGGTCGGCTACCGTTGTTCTGGTTAT
>JAUVON010000261.1 GCA_030599175.1 Desulfobulbaceae bacterium
ATAATCAACTTTCAAGGAGGCAGTTACGAATCGTGACACAGGTTCTCCTGTCTCCCGGGATTTTGCTGCTGCAGCTGTTCCGGCACCATGGCAGTCCATCAGAGAGGCAATCATACCGCCATAGAGAAAACCGGGTACGCCTCCTGTGTAATGGGGAGCTGGTGTGTGGTGGCAGATACTTTCCTCACCCTGCCAATAACTTTTAAGATGTAGGCCGGATTTATTATTTCGGCCACAGCCGTAGCAGTGTGCATAATCATCAGGATACAGATCCTGAACAGCTGGTTGGTTCATCTTTGATCCCTCGTTTTGTTTTGTATTACGTTGATATGATAATTAGGGGAGAAGGTTAAGATGGTAACTTTTTTCTGGCAATATTGTCAAGAGTGATATATACTGTCAGGTTCTTTGTGAGTAATGTGGAACTACCTGGATCTGCAAAGACCCCAGCTTCACAGGATTGGCACAGGAAACGTGAGTTGAGTAAGGAGTTACAGAGTACTGTGACTCCTTATTTTTTATTTATTACCATAGCTTATTGAAGCGGGACCGGGCTATAGCCGGTTGGCAAAAGTTGTAGAGGACAGCAGCCATGAGTAAGGATTTATCAAGAGTTAGAAATATAGGTATCAGTGCCCATATTGATTCGGGAAAGACGACACTGACCGAACGTATTTTGTTTTATACCGACAAAATTCATGCCATCCATGAAGTTCGCGGGAAAGATGGTGTCGGCGCAAAGATGGATTCCATGGAGCTTGAAAAAGAGCGTGGTATTACAATTCAATCTGCAGCTACTTATTGCACCTGGAAGGAAATTGATATTAACATCATTGATACTCCTGGCCATGTCGATTTTACTGTGGAGGTGGAAAGAGCACTCAGGGTTCTTGACGGTGCTGTTCTTGTTCTCTGCTCAGTAGGTGGCGTGCAATCGCAGTCAATTACTGTAAATCGTCAGATGACCAGGTACACTGTACCGCGAATTGCCTTTATAAATAAGTGTGACCGCACAGGAGCAAATCCGGAAAAAGTAACTGATCAGCTCAGGGATAAACTTGGCTTGAACGCACATATGATGCAGTTGCCCATAGGCCTTGAGAGCGAGCTGGCAGGGGTCGTTGATCTTGTCACGATGAAGGCAGTTTACTATGAGGGCGAGAATGGTGAGATCATACGTGAAGACGAAATCCCTGCTGAGATGCTGGCTGAGGCACAGGAAAAACGAGAAGCAATGCTTGAAGAGATCTCCATGTTCTCCGAGGAGTTGATGGAGGCACTGCTTGAAGAGGGTGATATTGATGTCCAGCTGATCAACGATGCTGTACGTAGAGGCACCCTGGCACTTGAGTTTACTCCCGTTTTTATGGGTTCTGCTTATAAAAACAAAGGTGTGCAGGCACTTCTTGATGCGGTGGAACAGTATCTCCCCTGTCCAACAGATGTTGAGAATATGGCTCTTGATCTGAAAAATGATGAGAAGGAGTTTACAGTTTCCAATGATCCTGAGGATCCGTTGATCATGCTTGCCTTTAAACTTGAGGACGGCAGATATGGACAGTTGACCTATGTACGCACCTATCAGGGAGAGGTAGTTAAAGGGAGTACAGTTTATAACAACCGCACCGGCAAGAAAGTGAAGATAGGTCGTCTCTGTCGCATGCATTCCGATGAGATGCAGGAAATTGATTCCTGTGGTTCCGGTGATATTGTCGCCCTGTTTGGTATTGATTGCGCTTCGGGAGACACTTTTTCTGCAAGTGATATTTCCTGTTCCATGACCTCTATGCATATCCCCGAGCCTGTTATTTCCCTTGCGGTGATTCCAGTCGATAATAAGGCGCAGGTGAACATGTCAAAGGCCCTGAATCGATTCACTAAGGAAGATCCGACCTTTAGAACCTATGTAGATCATGAGACCGGTGAAACCATTGTCTCAGGCATGGGTGAGTTGCATCTTGAGGTTTACGTCGAACGTATGAAGCGTGAGTATGATGCTCTCGTTGAAGTTGGTGCGCCCCAGGTTGCTTATCGTGAAACAATTTCTCAGCGAGCGGAATTCAACTATATCCACAAAAAACAGACCGGTGGATCCGGTCAGTTCGGTCGTGTTTCAGGGTATATGGAACCTCTTGAAGAGGGAGAGTATGAATTTGTTGACAAGATTGTCGGTGGTGCTATTCCCCGTGAATTTATTGGAGCCTGTGACAAGGGCTTTAAAAAGTGCCTGGAAAAAGGATCTCTTTGCGGTGCAGCCATTACCGGTATTCGATGCGTCATTGATGATGGCGCATTCCATGCCGTTGATTCCTCGGATGTAGCTTTCCAGCTCGCCTCCGTTGGTGCTTTCAGGGAAGGGTATCTTAAAGCCAAACCGGTGATTATGGAGCCTATAATGAAAGTTGCAGTAGAAGGGCCTTCGGAGTTTCAGGGTTCGGTAATGGGCAGCATTAATCAGCGGCGGGGTATGATTATTGGTACTTCAGAGGAAGGAATGTACACGGTGATAGAGGCGGAAGTTCCACTGTCTGAGATGTTTGGTTATTCCACCACTCTCCGGTCTCTGACCCAGGGAAAGGCTGAGTTTACCATGGAGTTTGCAACCTTTAAATCTGTACCCAAGAGTGTTGGAGAAGATTTAGTCAAGGCTTATCAGAACGAAAAGAAGGGCTCTTGATATTATTGCAGGGAAATATTACAAATTAAAAATACCCGACCCTCCAGGAGGATTGGGTAGCCAGCTGGATTGAAAGGCCGGCAAACAAGGAATATAAAAGAGGTGGACTGGCATGGGAAACGACGATTTGATAATTAATAATCCACTCCGGGCTCTCGGTCTGGAGGATAAAGCTGGAAAAGGAGTTCGGAGTATGGGCCTGGTTATGGCCAGAGCCGGGCTTGGGAAAACTGCCATCCTGGTACAATTTGCTCTTGACTGTATTCTGCAGGGTAACAAGGTACTCCATGTATCTATTGGGGAGAGTGTTGAAAAAACAAGAGCGTGGTATGATGATATTCTGTCCCTGTTGACCGAGGGAGAGAGAATTGAAATGATTCCCGGAATCATGAAAAACCGCATGATTATGACCTTCAAGGAGAGTTCTTTCAGCAAAGCTGTGTTGGAAGAGCGTTTTGATGATCTGGTGCAGCAGGAAATTTTTAAGCCTGAATGCCTGATTATTGACGGATACGATTTTGAAAACAATGATTCAAAATCGTTGGAAGAATTGCGTAATTTCATGAATGATCGGGGATTGAAGGTTATCTGGTTTTCGGCTGTCAGTCATCGCAGCGATGATCGTGTAAGCGAAGATGGTGTCCCGGCTCCCTGCCATGATGTTGCGTCACTTTTCGAGACAGTTTTACTTATTAAGCCGGAAGGAAATGAGATGAAGCTGGCAATATTGAGATGTGATTCAAGTGTGGTTGATCCCAATGCAACACTCATTCTGGATCCGTCGACGATGCTTGTTAAAAAGAGTTGAGATATTGTATTTTCATCCACTTTAAAGTGGGAAGCAAGGTATGAAAAGGCGGGGTGCTGTTGAGCATCCCGCCTTTTTGTTTATGGGGGGCGAGGGTATGAGGTTCAGACCATGTATTGATCTGCATAGAGGTGTTGTGAAACAGATAGTAGGTTCAACACTCAATGACGATCGCCCGGATGATGTGAAGATTAATTTTACAGCTGATAAATCATCGGCGTGGTTTGCAGAACTGTATCGATCGGATAATCTTGTTGGCGGGCATGTGATCAAACTTGGCCCGGGCAATGACGATGCCGCTGAGAAGGCTCTGGCTGCATGGCCCGGCGGAATGCAGATTGGTGGCGGCATCTCAGTAGAGAATGCAGGAGAGTGGTTGGACAGGGGTGCCTCCCATGTTATCGTGACCTCATATGTATTTACAGATGGCCGGGTAGATGTCAGGAGACTGTCAGAATTGGTTAAGGCCGTTGGACGTGAAAGGATTGTCCTCGATTTGAGTTGCAGAAAAAAGGATGAGGACTATTATATTGTTACTGACAGATGGCAAAAATTTACCGACGTGGCAATTAGTCCTGAACTACTTGAGACATTGGCATCATCATGTGATGAATTTCTTGTCCATGGAGCTGATGTTGAAGGAAAATGCGGCGGTGTGGAAATTGAGTTGGTGAAAATTCTTGCCGACTGGTCCCCGATTCCAACAACTTATGCAGGTGGTATTAGAGATCTGGTCGATATGCAGCTGATCAGGGACATTGGTAAAAACAGGATTGATGCAACCATTGGCAGTGGGCTTGATATCTTTGGTGGCACAACCGTAGCCTATGATGATGTGGTATTGTTTTGTCGGGAAGATGGCGGTTGATGGTAAGAGTCTTGACCCGCATTGGATAGAATGGCCTGCATTCAGACAGCAATGGTGTATATTGTATAACACTCTTATTTTATAAGGATTGTTATGGGGTTTGATAAGGAGAAAC
>JAUVON010000024.1 GCA_030599175.1 Desulfobulbaceae bacterium
ATGAAAACAGACGGCAGCGGTGAAAATGGTGGCTGTCAGATAGTGAATCACCAGGGTGATTTCATAGTTGCTTGACCAGGCGAACCCTGGCACTTTTATAAGGTTATAGCGCTTATAGAGTGGTAGCTGACCAAAGCCTGAAAAGAGGAGCAGGATGCCGCTGAGGGCGACGACCCAGTGGGTAACGCGAACAGTTAGAGAGTGACGGATGCGTGTGGCCATTATTTATCCTCCGTTTCTGTGGTTTCAACCCTGGTAAGACCGAGAGCGGCAACCACTCCTAGTATGGGGGCTGCAAGGCTGAGCTGTGTCCACAGGTTCTGTTTTTCGAGAATATTTTCCGCCTTGTGAAGGGGAACAGGCTTACCCTTTTTTTTCGGGTTATGGCCGGCGGATAAGGCCTTATCTATTTTGTCAAAAGCTACTGGCGAAAAGTAGATTGTAGAGGTGCCGCCATTTTCATCCATGCCATACAGATATCCCTGTTGACCTTCTTTTAACTGTGTCGCTTTTGCAAAGATATCTTCACGGCGCCCGATCGTCATTGCCTTCTGTGGACATGAAACCATACAGTAGGGCGTTTTTCCCTCAGCCAGCAGATCTCTGCAAAGGTCACATTTGTACATGACACCACCACCGGCCACTGGTAGATATTTCTGCCAGAGGGTGTAAATGCCTACACCTGCCTGTCTCTGGGGAACCGTCCAGGGACAGACTGCGCGACACTTTGCGCCTCCAAAACAGAGGCTGTGATCAATATATACAGGTCCTTCGGCTGTTTTATGTTTGACACCAAAAGGGCAGAGTTTGGCGCAGGGCGGGTTGTCGCAATGCATGCACCGCCTTGGAATAGAAATTTTCTTACCGTCAACCTCTACCTGCTGGACAAAGATCCAGTTGTAGGGGGTGAAACGGTCGATCAAATGCTTCTTGTCCGACCAGTCCTCGTATTTTTTCTGGGGCCAGTAGTTGCGCAGCTGATCCTTATCCACTTTGGGAAACAGATCCTTTTTTCCTATTCTGCAGGCAGAAACACAAAGTGGAGTTTCTTTTCCCTCGCAGCCATCGCATTTACTGAGATCGATAAGGGTGGCAAAGGAGTCCGGGCCGATCCTGGCCTCACTCCTTACTGCCGGCGCCAGTGTAACCAGCCCGGCTGCCCCGACTCCTTTGAGAAAGGTTCTTCTGGAAATTGTCATAGCGTCTCCTGTCATTATTTTTTCAGTAATCCTAGCAAATATCCTACAAATGTCCATGTTTAATTTAATGCTTTATTACCTTCGGAAGGGAAAGAATATCAGGCAAACGGGAGAAATATTTGATGGTAATGGTGGGGGATGAGTAAGGTTTGGCAAGCGATCTGATTCATGATATTATTAAGGGAGAAACAATGAAGGAGGCCCTATGGAATATATCAGATTTTTTGCAACAGTGGATAATGAGAATGTCGCGCTGGTTGGCGGAAAAAACGCGAGTCTTGGCGAGATGTATCAACATTTGGCTCATCTGGGAGTCAGTGTTCCCCATGGTTTTTCGACGACCCGTGATGCTTATACTCTGCTTCTTTCTCAAAACAACCTTTCCGGACGTATTGAATCAATTATCGGGGAGCTGGATGTTGAGGATGTCACCAGGCTGCAGTCATGCGGCAAGGCGGTTAGAGAGCTGATCTTGAATGAGGGGCTCCCGGCTGAACTTGAAATCGAGATCATTAAAGCGTACACCCGGCTGTCAGACGAGTACGGTGAGAAAGAGATTGATGTTGCTGTACGTTCCTCGGCCACTGCCGAAGATCTCCCAGATGCCAGTTTTGCCGGACAGCAGGAGAGTTATTTGAACATCCGTGGTGAACACTCCCTGCTCTTACATGTAAAGAGATGTTTTTCCTCTCTCTTTACCGACCGTGCCATCAGCTATCGTCATAGCCGCGGGTTTGATCATCGCAAGGTCGCTCTCTGTGTCGGTGTCCAGAAAATGGTGCGCAGTGATCTCTCCTGCAGTGGAGTGATGTTTACACTTGATACGCAGAGCGGCAACGACAATGTGATTATGATCAATGGTGTTTTCGGACTGGGTGAGAATATTGTCGGAGGGCGTGTTAACCCTGATGAATTTTATGTTTTCAAACCGACACTCAAAGAAAACAAAACTGCGATCATCAAGCGTCAGCTCGGTTCAAAAGAGATGAAGATGATCTACGATGAAAAGAGCAAGACATTGAATGTCTCTACCACGCCGGATGAGCGTGCACGGTTTACACTCAGTGATGATCAGATCGAAACACTGGCATACCATGCACTTGCCATCGAAGAACATTACCGCGTGCCGATGGATATTGAATGGGCCATGGATGGTGATAACGGGAAGATCTATATCGTGCAGGCGCGTCCCGAGACTGTACATTCCAGGAGGCTTAGTTCCACAAGAGCAAATATTATAGAAAAGTACAGACTGCTGGAGGAGACGTCAGAGCGTACCCGGCTGTTGACCGGCAGAGCAATCGGCGAAAAGATCGGTGTTGGAGTGGTGAAGGTGATCCGTGATCTCAGCGAGGCGTCTAAATTTGAGGGAGGGCAAGTACTCGTTACCGACATTACCGATCCCGATTGGGAGCCGCTGATGAAAAAAGCGTCGGCCGTTGTGACTAGTAAGGGTGGACGTACCTGCCACGCGGCGATTGTGGCGCGGGAAATCGGAGTGGCTGCCATTGTCGGTACTTCAAAGGCAATGGAAATCCTCCAGGACGGTATGGAGGTGACGGTCTGCTGCGCCGAAGGTGAAGAGGGGCATGTCTATGAGGGACGGGTCGATTTTAAACTTGAGTCGATCGATCTGAAAGATCTGGAAGAGCCGAAAACAAAACTCATGATGAATGTCGGCAATCCTGAAAAGGCTCTGGCCCTTGCTTTGATCCCAAACCAGGGGGTGGGACTGGCACGCATGGAGTTTATTATCAACAACCATATCAAAGCCCACCCGATGGCGCTTTACGATATGTATCAAGGTCGATCTGTTAAAGACAGTGAGCAGATTGAACAATTGATGCTGGGCTTTAGTGATCCAAAGAGTTTTTTTATCGATGAACTCTCCGCAGGAATCGGCATGATTGCGGCAGCCTTCTATCCAAACCCGGTGATCGTGCGCACCAGTGATTTTAAGTCCAATGAGTATAAACATATGCCTGGCGGCGAAGCGTACGAGAAAGATGAAGAGAACCCGATGATCGGTTTTCGTGGAGCCAGCCGCTACTACTCTGAGGCGTATAAAGAGGCTTTCAAATGGGAGTGTGAGGCGCTTAAAAAAGTACGTGATGATATGGGGTTGACCAATGTCAAACTGATGCTGCCCTTTGTAAGGACGCCGGATGAGGGTCGCAGGGTGATCGCTATAATGAATGAGATGGGCTTAATTCAGGGCCGAAATGACCTTGAGATCTATGCGATGTGTGAGATCCCCAGCAATGTTATCTTCGCCGATGAATTTTTAAAGGTGTTTGACGGCTATAGCATCGGTTCAAATGATTTGACACAGCTCACCTTGGGCGTAGACCGTGATAGCACCCTGGTGGCACATATTTTTGATGAACGGAACGAAGCGGTGAAACGGATGCTTAAAATGGCTATCGATGCCTGTAAAAAAGCGGGAAAGTATATCGGTATTTGTGGTCAGGCACCATCGGATTACCCTGAAATCACTGAATTTCTGGTTGAGAACGGGATCGATTCGATTTCTCTCAACCCCGACTCGGTTCTCAAGATGCGCCAGGTGGTTGTAGAAATTGAAAAACACCTCTAAGGGTATCTTGAAAATTTGTCTTAGATCAGTTCCAAAAATGTATTGCGAATATGAACAAACATGATCTGTTCAACTCCGCTCAATTGTCACAAAACCCAGCAGCATATGCAGAATCGGGCCAAAATGTTCTAGCCGGACTGCAGAGCTCCAGCCATGGCTTGTCCCTGCAGGAGGCCGCTGCCAGACTGAAAAAATACGGTCGCAATGCACTGCCTGAAAGCAAACCACCCGGTATATGCCAGGTTTTCCTACATCAGTTTTCCAGCCCTTTGATTTACGTTTTACTTGCTGCAGGGCTGGTTTCCATCATCATTAGAGAATTTTCAGATGGAGCTTTTATCGGAGCAGTTTTACTGATTAACGCAATCATCGGTACTATTCAGGAGTATTCTGCACAAAAATCTGCCGATGCTTTGCAAAAACTTGTCACTGCAAATGTACATGTCCTGCGCGATGGTGAAACCTATGAAGTCAATGCTGATGAAATTGTACCCGGTGATATTATTTCCCTTGAATCCGGTGCCCGCGTTCCTGCGGATATCAGGTTGCTCAGCTGCCATGATCTTGTGATTGATGAATCATTGTTAACGGGTGAATCAATAGCAGTAGTGAAAAACCATAAGGTGATTCTGGCGGTTGATACCGTACTTGGTGATCGGGGCAATATGGCCTATGCAGGAACCATGGTCAGCCGAGGACGCGGGCAGGGTGTTGTTGTATCTACTGCTCTTCATACCGAACTTGGGCACATTGCTGAATCTGTGTTGGGCACAAAACATGCGAAAGCACCGTTGCAGATTCGTATGGAAATATTTACCCACCGGATCGCAATCTTTGCCGGTCTGGCAGTACTGTTGATGGCCTGTGTGGCCTTTTACCGCGGTATGCCTTTATATGATATTTTTCTTTCCTCCGTAGCCCTTTCAGTTTCAATTATTCCAGAAGGATTACCGGTGGCCCTGACCGTTGCCCTGGCGATAGGTATGCGGCGGATGGCAAGGCGTGATGTTATTGTGCGCAGGTTGGTTGCAGTGGAAGCATTGGGTTCATGCACCTGTATTGCAACAGATAAAACCGGCACCCTGACAGTTAACCAGTTGACCGTTCGTCAACTGGTATTTCCCGGCCAGGAAGCCTGGGATGTTACTATTCTTACACCTGGGATCATACCTGACAGGGAGCAGCAGGAGCTGGTGCATGAAATATGCCGTGCTGCTGTGCTGGCCAATGAAGGATTGCTGGCCCGCCGAAATAATGAATGGGTGCATCATGGTGACGCGGTAGATGTTGCATTGCTGGTCATGGCACATAAATTCGGGTTTGTCAGAGAGGATAGTACGAGCACTTTTCAGGAATTGGATATCATACCTTTCGAATCAGAGCGGCTGTTCAGCGCCAGTCTGAATATGGTCAGTGGCAAACCATACGGTTTTGTCAAGGGGGCTATTGAAAAACTGCTCCCCATGTGCAGTTTAATGGCATCAGCGGGAGAGACAGTCAATATCAATCGCGCCCTGTTGTTAAACCAGGCTGACCAGCTTGCTGCTAGAGGCTATCGCGTTATCGCACTGGCGTCTGGGGAAGTTGAAATTACGGAAAAGGAAGATTTCACTGAACAGCATTTGACAAATTTCAAACTTATCGGCCTGCTGGGGCTTATCGACCCCCTCCGCGTTGAAGCAAAAGGTGCCGTAAAAAGCTGCAGGGATGCCGGAATCAAAGTGGCCATGATCACAGGCGATCATCCGTCAACTGCATATGCAATTGGCTGTGAACTTGAGCTGGTAGAATCACCGGATCAAGTCATCACCGGGGCTGCCCTGAAACAGGCAGTGGCTGATGGGAAAGGGCTGATGGAAATAGACCTGCTAACCAGCCAGGCCCGTGTTTTTGCACGAGTGGAACCACAGCAGAAGCTGGACATTGTTCAATCCTTACAGCGAAATGGTCATTTCGTAGCTGTTTCCGGTGATGGAGCCAATGACGCCCCGGCCATCCGTGCAGCACAGGTCGGAGTCGCAATGGGAAAAAGCGGCACAGACGTTGCCCGGGAAGCGGCAGAGATTATCATAACCGATGATAATTTTGACTCCATTGTCGCCGGTGTTGAAGAAGGGAGAATCGCCTACGCTAATGTCAGAAAAGTTATCTTTTTACTGATATCCACCGGGGCTGCCGAACTGGTGTTATTTACACTTTCACTTGCCACCGGCATGCCGCTTCCTCTAATGGCGGTACAGCTGCTATGGCTTAATCTGGTCACCAATGGCATACAGGATATTGCCCTGGCATTTGAACCTGGTGAAGGGGGAGAGCTGCAGCAAAAACCAAGGCCACCTCAGGAAGGTATTTTTAACCGCCTGATGATCGAACGTGTGATTCTCTCTGCACTGGTTATAGGCATTGTTGCTTTTTTATTGTTCAGATGGCTGCTCGATCATGGCTACACTCTTGATGAGGCAAGAAACGGTACCCTGCTGTTGATGGTGCTCTTTGAAAATGTACATGTATTTAACAGCCGGTCGGAAACACTCTCACTGTTTCGTCATAATCCGCTGAGAAACTGCGTGCTCCTTTTCGGCACTGTAGCCGCCCAATTGATACATATCGGTGCCATGTATACCCCCTGGCTTGGAAATGTACTCGGTGCACAGCCTGTTTCGTTTGAGAACTGGTTGTTACTGTTAGGGCTGGCCCTGTCTGTACTGATTGTTATGGAACTGCATAAACTACTGCGCTTTTATCTGAACAAAATGAGATAAGGTAAAGAAGGGAATGAGTCAGAGTAGGGCATCAAATAATTTTTGTGTCAGGTGGCCTTCAACCAGTCCGGCGAAGAGCAGACAGAGTATGACAATCAGAATGATTTTTTGTAAAGGAATTTGGTTTTTATATCGTTCTATATCTTCAAAAATTTCAGCTGTCATATTTCCTTTGGCCTTTTCCTTGATTAACAGATGTGCGGAAAACGTAACTGCTCCCGCCAGTGCAATGGTTGGGATTTCAATTATGCCGTGTGGAATCAAGGAGACAAAGCCAATAAAATATGAGCCGAAGATATAACTGGATGTTGAGACAGTCAGGCCGCTTTCAGCACCAAGCAATATCATTCCCAGCCAGGGTATCATCAGCCATACATATACTCTGCGAAGGGGCTCTTCTTCAATTTTTTGACATCCCGGCAGAAAACAGAAAAGCTTCATTCTCTTTTTACCGCAGAATGCTTTCCGTATATTTTTTGGAAACAGCGAAATGTTATGGGGGTTAAAGAGGGATGCAGTATAAAGAAATGAAATAGTAATCAAAGCACCCATACTGTTCCAGACAAATAGCACGATTCCTTCGTCAACCCCCAGCTTTGCACCGGTTTGAAAAACAGGAAATGCATAAGAAAGGCGTTTGGTGGAGATCTCAAAGAGTGTTTCCGGGGCAGTCTTAAGGATTTTAATAAAGAAAATTCCCACTGCAAAACTTAAGGCAAATGAAACAAAATATACCAATATCAACTTTGTCCAACTGCTTAAAAACAAAGATTTATCTGTTTTATCAAACATATATTTTAAGAAATTGCAGGTTAGGGTTATTCTTGATTATTGGTAAATATTCAGGTAGTGCTAGTAGAGATTAGCCCGAACTCTGAATTGTAACCGAGTAGTTACCAATCATTTTATCATAAGGCGGTTATGAAGAAAACACGATTATTTGAGCTGTCTATGATCAAGGGATTGACGTTTAATAGCCGAGTGGCTCGAACCGTATGAAAGAGCTTGGATCTAAAATGATGAGAAGAAGCTTTTAAGATGCAGAAGTTGATCCCTGGTCCGACAACCACCGAAAAAAAATTTCCTCAAACAACAAACTTCCAGAAGGAGTCTTGTCAGCATGCTTACAGTTACAATTGATGCAGTAAAAGGTATTGCAATGCTCAGCCCGAATGGCCCATTATCCGATCAGGACTTTGTGAAAGCTACGGCGGCCATTGATACATACCTGAAAAAGACAGGTTTGCTCAAGGGCCTTGTTATCAATACAAAATCGTTTCCGGGATGGGATTCGTTTGCGGCACTATCTTCTCACCTCAAATTTGTCAAAGAGCATCATAAAAAGATATCCCGCATCGCATTTGCCACAGATTCCGTGGTTGGCAATTTTGCTGAAACAGTGGCCAGTCACTTTGTTAACGCAGAAATAAAAGTTTTTTTGTATCAAGAATTGAAACAGGCTGTGGATTGGGTTGCCGGATGTCAGGAAAAATAGATGTTGTTTAAAAACACTTTATCCATGCCATTAACGAAATGGAAAGCCCTGGCAAAAACATTCCCGGAGCCTTTTATTCTGCTATTTTTTCTTATCATTCTGATTTACGACGCATAGTCTTTTGTTGTAGCTGAGTTTTATGGGTAATCAGAATTTCATAAGGTTGAATTTACCTGTAACAAGGAGGAACCCTGCGCAATGAAAGTTTATTTTCACCCACAGTTCTATGATGAATATACTACTGATCCCGCGGCAGAGACAGGGAGGATGGAGGCGATTGTAAAGGAAATTACACCTTTTACAGAAATCATCACCTGTGCACCCGCCTCTGAAGATGATCTGCTGGCTGCTCATACCAAGGCACATATTGAACAAGTCCGGCGAGTGGGGCTTTTTGAAATCGCAGCTCTGGCCGCAGGTGGGGCAATACAGGCGGCCCAGGCTGGAATGGAGGAACCCAGTTTTGGTCTCATCCGGCCGCCGGGACATCATGCGTCGGCGAACAGTTGCTGGGGGTTCTGTTATTTCAACAATATAGCTGTTTCCCTCTATTACCTGCGGGCAAAGCAGCAAATAGATCAAGCCTTCATCCTCGACTTTGACCTTCACTATGGAGACGGTAATGTTAATATTCTTGGAAAAGAATCCTGGGTAGAGATTCTTAACCCGGAATCACATCAACGTGACACCTATCTTGAAGAGGTTAAGGATGCCCTGGATACCACCCGAGCTGACATTATTGCAGTTTCGGCCGGTTTTGACCACCATGTGAACGACTGGGGCGGTTTATTGCATACCGCCGATTATAAGACGATGGGACAGTGGGTCCGCGAAACGGCAATTCGTAATGGGGGTGGTTGTTATGGGCTGCTGGAAGGGGGATATAATCATAAGGTTCTCGGTAAAAACGTCCTTGCTTTTCTTGAGGGTCTGCAAACAGGTAAGTGATTGCACTCTGTTGACATATCTTTGACACGGTGGAACTATTTAAGGAAAAAGAGAATGGAACGATTATTTTTTAGCCTGGGGGCAGTGTTTGCAGCTCTGGCAATCGCTGCTGGAGCTTACGGTGCTCACGGTGGTGAAACAGCACAGGGCCTGGAGCAGGCTCGTTGGATCGCCAAGGGAGCCCGGTACCAGATGTATCATGGCCTGGCCCTTCTGGTTGTCGCCTGGGCATGTACTCAGTGGCCGGAACAAGTTAGGTTCTTTCAAGTATCAGGAGGTCTGTTTCTGATCGGCACGGTTTGCTTTTCAGGCAGCCTTTACCTGATGGCCTTCACGGGCTTAAACCTCGGTTATGTTACACCGTTTGGAGGTATTGCCTTTATGGTCGGTTGGCTCGTGATGGCGATTGGTGTATGGCGCTGATTTTTTTTGCTTTTTCCTGAAATTAAAAAAACTATACCAGAGGTGTGTATGACAACCTTTACTCTTCATCCCATGGTGGTGGGCACTAAAATTTTTGACAAGGGAATGATGACCTATCAGCATGATTATGGTCAGTCATATACCATTTCCATGTACAGTTTTGCCTCTGTAGGTTCAATTCCGGAGAGGGAAGGGGGGGCCTGAAAGTTATATTTCTATGGAGAATTTATGAAAACGAAAAACAAACAAGGAATTCATTTCAGCCTGATAGTACTTTTGTTCTTTGCATTATCTCCGGGAGTTTATGCTGACACAATGAAAATTGCAGTTCCCGCAACGGCGAAGTCAAAAGATGCGTCTATCAGTAAAGAAACTGGCAGGGCGTCAGCGTTTCTTTTTTTCGATGCCAACGGTCACTTTCTCGAGGCTATGGACAATCCGGCCAGAGATCAGCAGGGAGGTGTTAGCCGCACTGTTATCGCCTTGCTGGCCGCCAAAGGTGTAACCCTCATAATTGCCGAGAATATTGGTGATAAAATGAAACAAGCCTTAAAGGATCACCATATTAAATATGTCATCAATACAGGAGCGGCTGATAATGCTGTCCAGGCATTTATAGCAACCCGTTAGACGTGGTATCGTTCCGGTAATTACTATTTTTTATACCACCGGGGAAAACCAGTTGATTGACTCAGTTGAAAAGTTACCAGTCCTGGTACGGGTTGGTAACGAGGCTGGCGTTATAATATTTTGGGTTGCCGGTCACTTCTTTACCTATCCAGCGGGGTGTTGAAAATTTTTCACCCTCATAGTTCAGCTCGATTTCTGCAAAGATCAGCCCTGCATTCTCGCCTGCAAACTCATCAACTTCCCAGGTAAAGCCTTCAAAGGGGATTTTATATCTGGTTTTTTCAATTAAAGGCTTGTGGCACAACTCCCGGAGCAGCTCTCTGGCATCTTCCAGGGGAATTTCATATTCAAATTCAAGCCTGGTCTCTCCTTTCACAGCACCTTTGATGGTGATAAATCCTTTGTCATTGATGGTTCGAACCCGCACTGTCCGCCCTTTTTCCCTGTTGAGGTAGCCCTGGCAATACTGCTTTCCCTGTGCCAGTCCCCGCCAATCTTCGCTTGTGATAAGGAATTTTTTTTCGATTTCTTTGCCCATATTTACTCCTCTAAGGTAGAGAATTATATCGTTTTTTAGCCAGCTCAATGGCCGAAAAGTTAAGTGTGGCATGGATAGTCAGTATGGGGAAAAGCAGGGCCATGGCAAATATATTCAGCAGAGGAACCATACTGACCAGAGCCGGCAGAACCCCTATCCGGAAGGCTGGGCTGGAATGGTTTCGCAGCCAGCTTATCTTTTTTCCCAGTGACCAGCGGCGTCGCGAAGCCGGATAATCGATAAACATGAGGGCTGAATAGTAGGTGTAGAGCAAAAAGACTCCAGCCTGTCCTATTCCAGGGATAAAGTTGATAAAAAGTGCGACGATGGTCACAGCAATACCAAAAGCGGCAATTTTTATTCCTTCAAAAATATCCCGCAGCACACCGAGTGGCGTGAGGGCAGCGTCCGGGTCAAAATGTTCCCCCGCATGCAGTTTCTCGGCCGCAGTACTGAGAAAGACATAGCCGGGGGTTGAGATGCTGTAGGCCAGCAGAAAGGCCAGGTAGAAGGAAACTATCCTGGAAACAAAGACAAATAACCAGCTGCTGACCAGCCAGCCTTTATGTTTTATCCATCCCCAGATGGTATCGGAAGATGGTGCATCAAGGAAGAAGCTGCCGGTTAAATTGGTAATAAAGTCAACGGTGAACAGGTAGCCGATCCAGGTGAGGGCGAAGGTGACTGCAAAAAGAATGAGAGACCATCCCATAAGACGCTTTCGGCGCATCATAAACGCCAGGGTGGAAGATAACGGCACCCACTGCGTGGTGGGGGATTGAGCTGTGTGATGTTGCTTTTGCATAACAGTCAGTGGTACGAATGAATCTGAGAGAATATCTGATAAGAGGTGAATGCGCAGCAAAGTATAGATCTTTTTATCAACCTGTAAAGAGTGGACGGTGACTTTTTATGATGCTTCAGATACAATGAAACCCATGAGTACGATAACCAAAAAGAAAAAGAAACCACTCTATATATGCAATAAATGCGGCTATCAGAGTGTGAAGTGGCTTGGCCGCTGTCCCGAATGCGGGGAGTGGGAGAGTCTGATCGAAGAAAAAATACCTCTTTCTTCGGGGGTTGCCCGTTCTTTTGCTGAACCTGTACCCCTGCATTTAGCTCCGGATGGGGATGAGGAAAGGATCAGTACCGGCATTGAAGAGCTGGACAGAGTTTTAGGTGGCGGGATTGTTCCGGGATCAGTGGTTCTTATAGGCGGTGAACCGGGGATCGGTAAATCTACACTTATTCTCCATCTTCTTGCTTCAGTGGCGGATGAAAAGAGAAAAGTTCTCTATGTTTCCGGGGAAGAATCCGCCCGGCAGATTAAGATGAGGGCGCGACGTCTTGATGCTATGCACCCCGAGGAATATCTGGCCACAGAAAATGGCGTGGAGAAGATTATCGCTATGACCATGGCCATGAAGCCGAGCCTTCTGGCAGTCGATTCCATTCAGACGCTGGTATGTGCCGAAATACCATCTTCTCCGGGTTCGGTGACCCAGGTGCGGGAATCTGCCTACAGGCTGTTGGAGCTTGCAAAAAGAGAGGATATTCCGATTGTACTGGTAGGGCATGTAACCAAGGATGGATCGATTGCAGGCCCAAAGGTGCTTGAGCATATGGTGGACACGGTACTCTACTTTGAAGGGGATCGCAGCCATGCTTTTCGAATTTTACGCACAGTAAAAAACCGGTTCGGTTCCACTAACGAAATAGGTGTCTTCGAGATGAAAGAAGAGGGGCTGGTGGAGGTGAAGAATCCCTCAGAAATTTTTCTGGCGGAGCGGCCCCTGGATGAACCTGGATCTGTTGTATTGCCCAGTGTAGAAGGGACACGGCCCATTTTGGTAGAGGTTCAGGCCCTGGTCAGTCCCACTAATCTCGGTACTGCAAGAAGAACGGCTATTGGTGCTGACCCGCAACGACTTTCACTGCTCTGTGCTGTTTTGGAAAAAAAAGCTGGCCTTGATATGTATGGTAATGATATCTTTTTAAATATAGCTGGTGGAATACGTATTGATGAACCTGCTCTTGACCTCGGTGTAATATGTGCCTTAGCGTCCAGCCTGATGGAAAAACCGATACCTTCCGCTACGGTTGTCTGTGGCGAGGTTGGCCTGGCCGGAGAAGTTCGGGCCATTGGCCATGTCGATGTTCGGGTGAAAGAGGCTGAGAGGTTGGGGTTTACACGTTTTGTGCTGCCAAGAGGCAATAAGGAAAGAATAACCTGGAGCCCGCAAATTGAACTGATCGGTGTTTCGACACTGCAGGAGGTTCTGGCAGTGGTCTTCAAGTAAAATTTTTTGAATGGAGAATAATTATGTCTGATGCCCATCATGATCACCATGAAGATAATGATGTAAATGTAAAAGTAGCCCTGTTTTTTGTCGCTGTGATAGTAGCTATTGTGTTTTTTGGCATTATCAACTGATGATGGAATCGTAAAAACTCTTCATCTACTTCGTTGCTATAAATTTTCTATCATCACGACGTACTTTAGTACGCCGAAATGATAGAAAATTTATGCGCCTCGGATATGAAGTTTTTTACGAATCCATCCTGTAAAATATGTTTTTACGAAACCATCAACTGATAGTGAATTCGTAAATGGTCACTCGATGTCTACGCTTATCGGAAGTTCCAGATGGCTAAGTCAAAAACTCAAAGTTCAATATAATGGAAGGGACTAATGGCAGGGAATAAATCGGAACGGGAAGTTGTTATCCTGATGACTGATATGGTTCGATATTCCTGGAAAACTTCAGCCATGAACCCGGAGGAAATCAGAAAATTTCTAATCGATTATCATACAGCCATACATACTCTTGTTGATCGGGAAGAAAATGGGCCCCTGGAGATAGACCCTTCCTCCGGAGATGGCTCTGTAATTATATTTGATAAGCGGTCTGGTGAGGACAGAGTCGCTATCTGCACCCGTGCACTGCAAGTTGCTGTGAGGGTAGCCCAGGCTATAAGTGACGGGCGTCTTCAGCCAACTCGCA
Organism: Desulfobulbaceae bacterium; assembly: GCA_030599175.1. Lineage (GTDB taxonomy): Bacteria > Desulfobacterota > Desulfobulbia > Desulfobulbales > Desulfocapsaceae > Desulfomarina. Next base: position 13,600 of record JAUVON010000024.1, read on the forward strand.
TGGGATTATTCCTGGGTGACATAACCGAGGCCAGATTGGGGAGCAGAGTTCTCAAATTTGGTGCCAGCTTTGCAGTTGCGAATCGACTGGAGGAGCTTTGCGGCTATTTCGGCACTGATTTGCTGATGGATCGTGAGGTAGCCAGGTATCAGAAAGGGTACAACAAATATCTTCTCACTATTGCCAAGGTTAGCCTGACCAGTATTCTCCATCCGATGAATCTCTTTACTCTCTGCAAACCCGGTATTCAGAATTACCCGCCAGAAGTGGAAGAGGATCAGTTGCTTCGGTTTGTTGCGATGAAAAATGAAGCGATGGAATTTTTTTCCGGTAACCTGCTGTTGGGAATTAAACCAGATTTCCCCAGGGTGCGGGAGATGTTGATCGAGGTGCAGAACTTTTTTCTTAAACTTACCGGAAGGGCCGATATTGGTACCGAGCGCATTTTAGAGTATATCCGGGAGACCCCCCTGCCGGCGCCTGATTTTGATCGACGGGGGATGAAGCTTATGGAAAAAAGCCGTGATTCTCTTGGAGAGCGCATATTTCATCTTTCCAAACAGCTTTTAAAAGCAATGAATCCGGATTTTTACCATGCTCTTGTTGTGGATACTGAATGGGAGAAATATTTCCGACTGCAGTGGTTCAGGAAAGGGGAGACCATAATCGAGATCGACAGTGTTCCGGATGGTGTCTATTACCTGGACAGCGGTGTTGCCGAAACAGTCAATGGCAAGGGAGAGGTGTTGTCCATGATGGAGGCGGGAACAATCTTCGGTGAGCTGGCATATTTTGGCAGGGAGCAGAAGCGTACGGCAACCGTACGTGCCAAAACCGATATGGTGGTCAGAAAAATATCTACGGAAGATTTTAAAAAGATGCCGGTAATAGTCGATATCTTCAAGAGAATTGCCATTGCCAGAAAAGAAGAAATTAAAGAGAGAGAAAGGTCTGTTGGTTAGTGTCTGTCCATAAGACTTCCCACCCCTCCAGGCAAGCAACCCGGAGGAGGGGGGAAATGCGGGCTAAATACTATTTGGCAGTAAGAACAACATACCTGCTATGGTCTGCTGCCCGGACTCGAAGCAGAATCCGTTTTGATTGAGATGACCTTTTAAGTACATCATGGAGTTCCTGCAGGTTGTCGACTTTATTTCTGTTAACTTCTTCAATCAGATACCCCGGCTTCAACCCTCCTTCAGCTGCCGGGCTGCCGGCCTGGACATCGCTGATCACAACACCACTGTTTTCTGCATATCCTAATCTTTCAGCCAGCTCCTTGGTCAAATCCTGAAGACTGAGACCAAAATCTTCCAGGGAGTTTTTGTCTTTGCTGCTGGAAAAACCCCTTTGGCCAAAGTCAGACGGCTGTTCACCGATGATGACCTTTATCTGCTGCTCTTTGCCATTGCGAATAATATGCAGAATCGCCTTGGTATTGGGGATAATCAGAGCTATTTTATTGCGCAGTTCCGATACATTCTCCAGTACGGTATCATTCAGGCGAACAATCACATCACCCTGTTTAAGACCCGCCTTACTTGCCGGAGAATCCTCCTGCACTTCATTTATCAGGATCCCCCCCGTCTGTTTTAACCCAAAGGATTCAGCTAATTCCTTGGTTACATCCTGAATTGCTACACCGAGCCAGCCGCGGGTCACTTTACCCTGCTTCTGCAACTGGTCTTCGATTGATTTTGCCATATTTACAGGAATGGCAAAACCGATTCCCATATAGCCGCCGGTTTTGGAAAAGAGTGCTGTGTTGATTCCGACGACTTCACCCCGGCCATTAATCAGCGGTCCTCCGCTGTTGCCGGGATTGATTGCCGCATCGGTCTGGATAAAATTTTCATATTGATTTATGCCAACGCTGGATCTTCCCTTGGCACTTACCACACCGACAGTGACGGTCTGGCTCAGGCCAAAGGGATTGCCGATGGCAATAACCCATTCCCCCACCTCAAGTGCATCGGAATCACCGAGAACCACCACCGGCAGGTTCTTCGGGGCATCTATTTTAAGTAGAGCCACGTCCGACAGGGGATCAGCGCCGATGAGTCTGGCATCAAATTCACGATTGTCCGACAAACTCACCTTTATAACATCCGCATCTTCAATGACGTGATTGTTGGTCAGTATATAGCCGTCTTTACTGATGATGAACCCTGAACCCTGGCCGCGCTGTTTGCGTTCACGCTGTTGGGGCTGCCGGGGTTGCTGGTGGCGGTAGGATGGGCCGAAAAACTGTTCGAAAAAGGGATGCTTAAAGATCTCGTCATATTCCTGGCCGCGGTGCTGGCCTCCACTGGTAGTTTTTTCAACCCTTATGTGGACAACTGCCGGTTTTGCTTTTTTTACCACATTGACAAATGCCTTTGATGACTTGTCCAGAATGCTGTTGTCTACATCGGATTTTGCCTGTGCGATATTTGCCCATCCGGCTATTGCCAGAGAGAGCAGCATAAAAGTGATAATAGTGTAAAGAGGCAGTCTTGCTGCTTGAACTTTCATATAATTCTCCTTGATCAACGGAAACAATCTGTTGAATAAAATGATGGGGGGAGTCGACATGTCTCCCACATACAATGTTATCTTCCGTCCTGGAGGAGAACTGTAAAGCTGAATAAAATATCGTCAAGAAAGATTACTGAAATGTAATCTTGGGAGAGTCAGAGCCGGTGAAAAAAAAAGCCGGGGATGGCTGTAACCACCCTCGGCTCTTTTTCCATGGGGATTTGTATGTCAACTTCTGATCATATCCGCAATCTGAAAAGCAACCTCAAGGCTCTGCTCCGCATTCAGCCGGGGGTCACAGGTTGTGAGGTAGTTGTTGGCAAGTTCTTCATCGTTAATATTGCGGGCACCACCTGTACATTCAGTGACATTATTACCTGTCATTTCAAAATGAACTCCGCCAGGAATGGTGCCTTCCGACCAGTGGCTTTCGAAAAAGCAGGTAATCTCGGAAAGGATATCGTTAAAGCTCCTGGTTTTGAGTCCCGAGGTTGCAGTATATGTATTGGCATGCATCGGGTCACAACTCCAGACGATGTTAAACCCTTCATGTTTCATTTCCCGGAGCAATGGGGGCAGAATTTTTTCTACCTTTTTCACTCCCAGCCGACAGATGAGGGTAATGCG
>JAUVON010000245.1 GCA_030599175.1 Desulfobulbaceae bacterium
GAAATAAGAATAACGATGACGGCCACGGTGATAACATCCCACATCCCGATAGTGGGCGCAAGCAATAAACCTTTCTGGCGGCCAAAGTCGAAGCTTAACTGGACAACGTTCATACCACCAATGATTATAAGGCTGATAACAACACCAATCAGAGTGCCAAAGAGCCCAAGCAGGAAACCTTCAACAATAAAGAGGGAGAGTATTTTATTTGGCACAGTACCAATAGCTGCAATGGTACCGATTTCGTTTATACGCTCAAACACGGCCATAATCATGACATTCATGATACTCACCAGGACAATAGCCACCAGCATCACCTTTATAAAAAGAGTCATCAAATCAATCATGCGGGCAATATTGAAGAACGGCGACAATTTCTGCCAGGTATGAATCTCAAAAACCGGCTTATCCATCTTATTTTTCAGCGGACCAAGTATCGCAGTCATGCTGGAATAGACCTGTTCCATATCTTCAATATCATTGAGACGGATAGCAATTTCACTGACTTCCCTACCCTCAATCCGCAGCAGGCTCCTGGCGTCATCGATATGGATAATACCATCCCTGCCCCCCGGCCCGGAGATACCTTCCAGAATACCACGAACCACAAAAGGCTGACCATTGACCGAACCATCCTTGTTGGTTGCAACCAGAACAATGGTATCGTCTACCTTAACCCTCATCCCTTTAGCAATGAGTTCAGGTACCAGAATCTCACCTTTTGCCAGCAGACCCTTTTTTTGACCCTCAATGATACGGTCCAAAAGCATGGGTACGGTCTGTATCTCCTGCTCTGGATGGACTGCATTTAACCGAATATTGGTGGTTTCTTTGAAATTACTGAACATGGCGCCAAGCTTGATACGCATGGAATAGGCCTCCACATCCGTGTTGCTGTCGAGAATCTCTTTGGCCTTGCTCAGCTGACTTCCCTTGAGATTCCGATCAAGCGGCAGGCTGTCAATGGAGGCCAGATAGCCTTTCTTATGGATCTGGAGATGACCCAGCATGGAATCGGTGATCTGACCTGTCATCATCGCCTTGAAAGAGCCGGACACTGAAATAAAGAGGAGTACAGCCACAACCCCCAGAGTGATCAATATCGATGTAAGGAGAGTGCGGCGTCTATAACGACGCAGGTTGCGGATAGCCAGTTTGAAAATATTAAGCATGATTCCCTCCTGATCCCTGCAACAGGCTGCCATCTTCCAGAGTGAAAATGGTTTCGGCGTTCTCAACAACCCTGGGGTCGTGGGTGGAAAAAATAAAAGTAGTGCCGAATTCATCACGCATATCTTTCATAAGGGTGATAATTTTATGAGCTGTTTTTCGATCCAGATTGGCGGTTGGTTCATCGGCAAGGACCAATTTGGCATTGGTCACCAGGGCCCGGGCTACGGCAACCCGCTGTTTCTGCCCGCCGGAAATCTGACTGGGAAATTTATCAGCCTGATCACTCATGCCAACAGCACTTAATAATTCCTCTACCCGTTGATTTCGTTTCTGTTTGGGCCAGTTTTGCACCATGAGTAAAGGATATTCGACATTTTCCGCCACAGTAAGGACTGGAATCAGATTGAAATCCTGGAAAATAAAACCAATGGTATTACCGCGGAAAAGAGCCGCATCTTTTTTATTTAACAGGCTGATATCCTGGTCGGCTACCGTGAGGATTCCTCCTGTTGGAGGATCAAGGCAGCCAATCATATTCAATAAGGTTGACTTACCACTGCCGGACGGACCAACAAAAGCGGCAAAAGAAGCCGGTTCAATAGTAAAGTCAATCCCACGAATGGCTTTTACAACTATCTCTCCGGCGTAATACGTTTTTTCGAGATTCTCAGCCACGATTAATGACATTTTTCTTCTCTCCTTTAAGGACCATCCTTCAATATTCTATATCACTACTTGGTAATTTTTCTAAAATCAGTCCTTGAGCGATTGCACCGAGTAAAATATAAAATGATAGAATAAGAGTAAACAACAATCCAAAATAATCAATCATCATGGGAAGGAGAGGGATCTTTATCGCTCTGGCATAGAAAAAAACCACGATCAGGCCATCGCGCATTCCATGACGGCGCAGATCATCAATCATTGGGTACCATGCATACATGGGGCCGTGACTGATCACCCCGGCGAAAAGCATTGCCAACCAACCCTTAGCGCCACTTTCTTTTCCCAGGTGTTTGACAATCTGTTTCGGTTGCAGAAAAAAATTAATAGTGGCTGTCATCAGGATCACAACAGCCAGTATCGGCAGAATTTTTAAGAGAATCATGCCGCTTTTCTGCAGCGCTGCAATTGCACCACTGAAATTTAAAAAAGCAAGTATAGCATAGCCAGTAAGGACTGCTGCAAAAAATGGTTTACCACGAAAGGCAAAGGGTTTTTCAGGTTGTTTTTTCATATGAACAGCCTGAGGGTAAAGGTTGTCATCACAGCAATGATCATGGTGAAGAAAAAAGCAAGAATATTGCGGTAGAAAGTGAAACGAACCCCAAGGATACTCGTTTCTGCAGGCAACTGGATAAAGCCAAGCGTAACCCAGGAGAGGATAAAGGCGCTTACCGCATAAAGGGATACCCCCTGCTGCAGTAACTCGCCGCCCAGCAGATAACTAACCACTGGATTACCGGCAGCGGCAGCACCGGACAACGTACCAATGAGTGTATCTATCCAGGGGTTATTATGAAAAAGAGCGGCAAGCATTTGGGGACTCACCAGGATCTGAAAAAGACCAACAAGTCCGATTGTTCCGAGCAGCAGAGGAGCCATAGCCCAGAATGTCAGGCAACTTTTTTTCAAAACCTTCTTAAATGGAGGCTTCTTTTTATCTTTACTGTTTTCCATCATTCTAATCCTCCATACTACCACCCGCCAAGAAAGCCGACAAAACCAAAGAGCAGGCCAACAGTAAAATTAATAGCTTTTACTCTGAAAAACTCTTTGCGGGATTCGGCCAGCATAGGCAACATACCATGACCATCCTGCACCACGGAACTGGCCAGAAAGATACTTAAAGGAATGGTGCCCTCCACATAGAAGGTGAGAAAGATCAGGTGTGGTCCGGATTCTGGAATGAGACCCACCAGACAAGCCAGCAGCAGAACAATAAGCTGGTTGTCCTGCAACCAGATCTCAAAATGAACTTGATCCAACAAAAAACGCATCAACAACAGGGCACCGAATGTCCATAAAAACACTCTTGGCAAATGGATCTTGACCACGTGTTTCCAGAGATGATCCTCCAGAAAATGATCCGGCACAGTACCAATAACAAAAAGGGCCGTGAAAGAAACAACCACCAGAGTGACTCGTATCCAGTTCCAAATCGGCGGTCCCAGTTCCCCGGAGACAACCGCAAAGAGAAAGAGTAGTAGAGACAGGCAGAGAATACCACGAGGCAAAGAACAGTGGCGCCATTGTTTCCTGAGTTGTCCCCAGGGAAAACAGTGGCATATATCCTCTTCGTGGATGTCAAAGTCATGGCTGCAGCCAACACTCTTATCCATTTTCCCGGGAAACAACGCATCTGTTACAAATCCTGCTGCAAGACCTGTAAGAAGCAGAATCCCGAAAATCAGCGGTGCCTGTTCCGGAATCATTGACAGCATTATAAATGATTCATCACCACTGGTGGCAATCATAGCTGCAACCAAGGCCCCCAGGGAAATTTCACGATGAGAATAGAGTGACACCGCGGCAAAGGCACCAAGGCATCCGGGAGTAGCTCCCAGAAAGGAGGCAAGGAGATATTGTTTCCAGCGACCACCCCGCAACCCCTTTTGCCATACTCCCTGAGACAAAACATTGAGGTATTCAATGACCACCATCATCATGGCAACAAAACCGGTGATCATAATGGCGTGATTGACTGAATAGTATAATCCGCTTGTGAGAATATCCATTCCGCCAGGTTCTCTCTTTTATTCTTTATAGGGTATCCTAACCCAAACAGATCGGAACTTCTTAAAATACTTGGATCTATTCGGGTTAAGTATCAGATTCATTATGTAAGATTTCTTCTTCACATTTTTGGCAATAAGGGAAATATACTTCATTATCTATACTGTGCATATGATAAAATAGAACAAGGATAAGGTAATCACTGATTTCTTTTATCTCCATACTAATGAGGGAAACAGCATGCCACAAATAATTAACCCGACACGTCGAAAGACTTTTAGTGCCTTACTCCTGAACTTCTGTCAGAAAAAACAGGTAAGCACCCTTAAAAACCAGGGTATAAACTCCGACTCCGAGAAATCGAGGAAGGTCATTTAAAAATTATATGGTTGAATATACTTCCATGGCACTTATCCAAACATTCTAAAATTCCAATTTATTCGGGTTAGTTACTTTAAGAAGATATCACCATGTCAAAAAACGAAATTCAAATTCAAAAAAACTTGCACCAGCCTGAATCGTCACTATTGTTTTGAACATAAGCACGGATCAACGGTAGGTATTTTTGTGTAAATAAGACTGTTATTATTGGTTTAAATCCCAGGACACGATACTTCACATCCTGGTTTATGTAGGTGAAATATTTATTAAAAAGGAGAAGACATGCAGACAACACTGGCCAAGGCAGAACGAAAGAAAAAATTAAAGGTGACTGATTTTCATGAAAGCATGGGCGGATATGGTAAGAAACTATTAACAGGAATGGGCATTAAAAAAGGTACCAAACTTGAAATTGATGCAGCACATGTATCACAGGTTGTACTGCAATTCAAAGGTAGAAAAATACAGCTTGGTTACGATTTGCTTATGAGTGTCGTTGTTGGAGACAAAAGGCTTA
>JAUVON010000042.1 GCA_030599175.1 Desulfobulbaceae bacterium
ATTGATAGCCTGTTCAATCACCTCATCACGCATTTTTCTGCCATAGCGTGATATCCTGAAAGGAAAATGTACCTTAAGAGCATGGGAAATCTCACCGTCATCGAGAACATAGAGTGTTCGTGTGGATGAGCTCGGCGCCACAGTTATCGACCCGGCAACCGCTCCCGTCTCCTGCATACGGATAATATATGGATCGCTCTGAAAAAATTGCAGTACCTGAGGATGAATGCAGAAGAGAACGTCCTCTTTTAGAATATATCGACTGTGTAGTTGATCTGTGGGGTTTGCAGTATATAAATTAACCTGACTCTTAGGAATTCTCAGCGGTACCAGTGCAAAAGACTCACAAATTGAATTAGGCCGGTATTGCTGCTCCGCTTCTGTATAATCTGCATGACTGCTATATGTTCTGGTTCCTTCATTATAGTAGCGATCGGTATAGGCCAGGGGTGGAATCATAGTACTGTCTCCCTATTTGTTGTATAAGAACCACATTTCAAATAGGCGGAGCTATGGTCACTACAATTCGCATATCCGTTTCAGCACGCACACCATGGGGTTCTCTGATCTCTGAAATAAGAATATTCCCTGTTTTGGCCGGGATTTCCGCCCCGTTATCGCCAAGGAAAAAACCCTCACCCTCTATTACCTGGATAGAGAGTTCGCCATCAAGATCATGAGAATGCACCGGGAAGGTAACACCGGCTTTTAAATTAAAGTTGATAATCTTAAAAAATTCCGAATCTTCAACCAGAAAGAATCGTTTCATTGCCCCTTCTTTAAATTCACGGGTATCATTAAGGTCAAGTAGTTTCATGTTTTTCTCCTTGGGTATTTGAGTGGATATCCTGCCTGATGAACTCGTAAAAAGTCTAATCGAAGTTCCCGATGGCTATGGAAAAGGTTGATATACAAGGCGTAGGTTTTTTACAGACACTCGGCAATACATGTGGTATGTCGAGTGTCTGTAAAAAACCTGCAACGCAGGAGATCAGACTTTTTACGACGCCATCCTGCCTGAGTATAACCATCATGTCTAGAGATGGCTAAGTAAAAAACAACCTTTCATATGATCGTATACAACAAACTCTGGTAAAATCTGCTTAATTATTTTAATAGATATATCATTGCTGGAATGGCTTAACAGGTTATTCTTCAAGGCTGACGCCTCTGTTGTTACTTTGACGAACTGGCCTTCTTCAGACAGCAGAGGCGTTCATAATTTACCATTGAGCGGAAAACACATTATGACTTCAAACATGCCGAACTCCAGAAAAGAAAGCGGTGCCACAGTATCAGATGAAACCATCCTGAAAATTTCAAAGGAAATTGCTGTCAAATTTATTGAGGTCGGCAGAATCACGCCAGCCACTTTTCCCACAACATTTTCAACTATCTACTCCACCATCAATAAGACAGTAAGGAAAAAATAGGTCATGATTGAACTTGATCCAGCTCTTAACAAGGCTCCTCTGGAAATAGTGCATATCCATATCATGGGAATTTGCGGCACAGGCATGGCAGCACTTGCCGGAATGCTGCAGCAATCAGGTTTCACCGTCACCGGAAGTGACGACCATGTCTACCCGCCGATGTCTGATTTTTTAGCAAAACTAGGCATCACTGTCTGTGACGGCTATAATCCCAAAAATCTCGTGCCGCAACCCGATCTGGTAATTGTGGGCAACGTTATCACCAGAAAAAATCCGGAAGCAATCGCTCTTTCAAAAACCACGATTCCTTATCTTTCCCTGCCACAAACCCTGTCCCATTTTTATATCACACCTCTAACATCTCTTGTGGTAGCAGGCACCCATGGTAAAACCACCATATGCTCACTGCTGGCAACTGCATTGTACCGGGCCGGACTTGATCCGACCTTTATGATCGGCGGCATTGTAAGTGAATTCAACAGTAATTTTCGTCTGGGTAAGGGATCGTATTTTGTAGCCGAAGGTGATGAGTACGATACTGCCTTTTTTGATAAGGAATCCAAATTTCTTCATTACCAGCCGAAGATTGCTATAATCACATCGATTGAATTTGATCACGCAGATATTTTTCCGGATCTTGATGCAATCAAACAATCATTTGCAAAATTTGTGCAGTTACTGCCCGAAGACGGACTGCTCATTGCCAACCTTGATGACCCAGACGTTGCCGAGATTGCAACCCAAGCCCCCTGCCCCGTAGAAGGATATGGATTAGACCCTTCCTATACCTGGTCACTTGATAATATAGTGTATGCTGAAGGAATTACCACTTTCACAGTTTTTCATCATGGTGACAAATGGTCGAAAATGTCTGTGCGCATGCCGGGGAGACATAACTGTCTGAACAGTCTTGCCGTATGTGCGGTGATGAACCATCTTGGCATACCACCAATTGAGATCAACAGAGGATTGAGCAGTTTTGGCGGGGTCAAACGCAGACAGGAGGTAAGGGCAATAGAAAACGGAATTACCGTAATTGACGACTTTGCCCACCACCCGACCGCGGTAAGGGAAACACTGAAGGCATTACGAGATGCATACAAAGAGCAGAGACTGATTGTTGTCTTTGAGCCAAGAACAAACTCATCAAGACGATCGATCTTTCAGCAGGAATATATTTCCTCCTTTGACGATGGAGATATCATTCTGCTGCGGGAGCCCCTGCCCCTGGCCGACTTTGATCCTGAGGACCTCTTTTCCTCTGAAAGGCTGGTTCAGGATTTAAGGGATAAGCATGACCTCACGGCCATCGCTTTTGCCACAACCGATGAGATTCTTGATTACCTGGCAACACTTTTACAAAAAGGGGATGTAATTGCCATCCTCTCTAATGGAGGATTTGACAACATCCATACCAGGCTGATTGAGCAAATAAAAGAAGGAATACAACAAAAACAGCCCTGATTGTCAGATTATTAAGGCTGTAAAGGAGTGATTACAGGGTCAAGGCAGCAGCGCAGATCACTAACCAGTTTTTTAAAATCCGTCGTCATGTCCCCTGCTTTTCCTTTTTCTTCGATCAAAGAAGCTGTCTGTGCACATTCTTCCAGGCCAAGGTTAAGAAAAGCTCCTTTGATAGTGTGGGCTGCTCTTCCCATTGTTGCGGGGTTATTCTCAACAAGAGCATTTTCCAGGTTCTGCATATGGGAGGCAAGGGTTGCAATAAAACCGGGCAACATGGATTCTATCTGTTCCTCGGTGAGGTTAAACTGCTCGAAGAGATATGTTTTAATATGTTTTATGGCCTGGTCATCTGTCATAATTATTCCCTCCGGTGAATTCAAGAAAGTAGAACAATACCAGCCAATAATAGAAAATTAAAGACAAAGTGAACTTTTTCAAAAAAAACCAGTTTCAACGGCAAGGTTCTTCCGCACTCCTGAATCGAGTAGAAAAGATCATTCGCAGCCATGCTCTTTTAAAGCAGAACGACAAAATCATTGTTGGTGTTTCAGGGGGGGCTGACTCACTTGCACTACTGCATATCCTCCATGAACTGGACTGGAAACTGCAGTTAATCGCAGTTTATATTGACCACGGACTTCGCCCTGGAGAGATTGAGGAAGAAAAACAGACCATCAAAAACTGTTGTCGGCGTTTGAACATCCGATTTATTACAGAATCGGTTAATGTACAGAAGTATATTAACCGGAAGAAATGTTCCCCTGAAGAGGGTGCACGGATCATCAGATATAACACTCTTGAAAAAATACGGTCTGATCATAAGGCATCGGCAATTGCCATAGCCCATACATCAGATGATCAGGTGGAAGAGTTTTTTATCCGACTGATTCGAGGAAGCAGCCTGAAAGGATTGGCCGGCATGAAACTGAAAAGAGATCTGATAATCCGTCCCCTCCTCCACGAATCCAAGGCAGTCTTGATACACTACCTGGCAGAAAACCGTGTAACATTTTGCCAGGATTCATCTAATGTTGACCGAAGATTTCTGCGCAACAGAGTTCGGCTCGACCTGCTTCCCAAACTGGAAAAGGAATTCAATCCTTCGATGAGACAAACCATACTGCAAAATATGGATATACTTGGTCATGATGATGATTTTCTCGAAGAAGTAAGCGTTAAGGCTTTTGAGGAGTGTGTGGAATGCGATACAGATGGTTCACAACTGGTCGTATCGCCTGTTTGTTTAAATGCATATCATCAGGCTATTCAGCGGAGAATCATTGAGAAATGTTTCTGGCGAATGAAAATCAATCCCGGTTACATCCAGATACGATCACTCCTGCACTTCTCTCAAGCAGCAGAAAACAGTCGACAACTCCATCTTGCAGATGGTGTAAGAGCAGTAAAATCCCTCAATCAGATAGTTCTTTCCAGACCACTCAAAAAAGGGCAACTACGAGGATCAATATCGGTTAATTCCTTCAAACCCTTCCATATTGCAGAACCGGGGAGTTACACTATCAAAGGAACAGGAATGATCTTGACACTTTCAGTGTCCCCGGTCAGAACAGGAAACAACACCAACCGGAAAAGTCTTTTCCTCGATATGAAAACTATTGCATTTCCTCTTCTTGTGCGACCAGCCCTGGTCGGCGAGCGTTTCAAGCCTTACAATTCACCTGGAAAGAAAAAAATATGCCGGTATTTAGGTGAGAAAAAAATAGCAGTGAAGAGACGTGCGGGCTACCCTGTTCTTGTCTCGGACAATAAGGTTATTGCCATACCGGGGCTAGAGATAGCCCATGAAGTCAGGGTAGCCAGGGCAACTCAAAAGATACTTGAAATTGGGCTGGAGGATGGCGACAACAGAGTACGTTAGGGAGTTTTTCGCAAAATTCTCTTATCCCCGATTCTCATAGTTACCTTGATCCGATCAAGGTATTCAAGGATCGGAATAGAAAATTTTCGTGTAAGGCCGGTTAAAGCCTTAAAGCGGGGGGCATCTATATCTCCCTCATTTTCAATAGCTTCTTTCACCGATTCTATAAGGGGGTCAATGACTTCTTGTGAATAGTAAAGCGTTTCACTGATCTTGACCAGTTTTCCTTCTCTCAGCAGGAGGTTGAGAACCTCCTTTAACAACGAAGCCGGATAATCCGAGAACTGCGACATTGTCTCTTTAAGGGTCGGCGTGGAGAGTCCCTTCCCTCTATACCAGTTCCTCAATTCTTTCTGTAATTTCTCTTCATCCGCCTTCAGTGCAACCTGGTGAGTTGCCATACGGATAGCCGACTCCTCCTGCACAACCAGCGACTTCCTTATAAGTTCTTTTAAGCAGTAATTGAACACTTTCATGTCCACTCTTTTGCCCACAGCTGATCGAAGCTCTTCTTTTACCAGTCCGACCTGTAAGGGATTTGCTTTATGATATTCCCCAAGGCGGGCAATCACCATCTCTTTAATCTCTTCTGCAATCTCCCTTACGACGTAACGCTGGGTTTGTGAATCAACGACGACCATTTTCTTAGTTGACAGCGGATCATTGAGTTCCTTTTTCAAGTGTTTTCCAAAAAGCCCCAATCGTATTCCCAGATCATCTGCAGTAAGTCCCCTTTCACCGCTTTCAGCCAGGAAGAAAAGCACCTTTTCCTCTACAGTACCTTTCATCAGGGAAGTATAGAGGGTTTGATTATATTTCCTGTCGTTTTCCGCTAACCTCTTACGTTTTCTAAAAGGAAGATTTCCAAGGATAACACCGCCACCTATAGTGGCAACAGGAGAATAACTCCGAATTACATACCGGTCTCCCGGCCAGACAGCAACCATTTTTTCAAGCAGAAGCTGCACTACCGCTTCATCCCCCGGTTGCAGTTTATCCCTTTCAAGCAAAGAGACCCTGCCGATAACTTCAGAGGTGCCGATATGCACCCGGATGCGAGTCCTGTGTTTTAAAGGTTTTGAATTTGACCCCAGATAGAGCAACTGGCAATCCAGCATATAACTGGGCTCCAATACACCGGGAGGAGCAATAACCATCCCTCGCTCTATATCATTGGTATCAACGCCCTGAAGATTTATCGCAGTCCTGTGTCCGGCTTCCACCTCCTCCACAGATTCGGCGTGAACCTGAATTCCTCGAACCTTTGTAACCTGTTCTGTGGGGTACAGCTGTAACTCCTCACCAACAGAGGTTCGCCCGGAAATTGAGGTTCCGGTGACAACCGCGCCAAACCCCTTCATGGCAAAACTTCGATCGACAGGCAGTCTGAAAGGTCCGAAAACCTCCTGAAAATTATGGCTGGTCACAAAGCGATCAAGGGTGGCCAGCACCTCCTCCATTCCCTCCCCGGTTGTGGAAGAAACATGAATAACAGGAGCCTCTTCTAAAAAACTCCCTTCACAAAATGCAGAAATCTCCTCATCAACCATCTCCAGCCAGTCCGGTTCGACCAGATCAATTTTAGTTACGATGACAATGCCCTGCTTCACCCCCATCAAACTGCATATCTCAAAATGTTCTCGGGTCTGGGGCATTATGCCTTCGTCTGCAGCTATAATGAAGGCGAGTATGTCCATACCGGTAACCCCGGCAACCATGTTTTTTACAAACTTCTCATGGCCGGGAACATCGACAATACCCAGACGATGTCCACATGGTAGATCAAGGTAGGCAAAACCCAGCTCAATGGTTATGCCGCGCTTCTGTTCCTCTTTGAGGCGATCGGTTTCTATCCCGGTAAGAGCTCTGATAAAACTTGTCTTACCGTGATCAACATGACCGGCTGTACCTAGAACAATTTCACGCATGATATGATCTGAGAGGTAGGTTAAAAAACAAGAAACTTGAAGTCAGTAATGTCCGGTTAGAAAATTGCAACATGTATCGTACGGCCTTGTGGTTTGATCTACGGAGTCTCACAAGCCCTCTTGCAGCTAGCGTAGACGGCGAGACCTTAACCGGACACTACTGACTTGAAGTGAGACTATTCATCTTTTGAGTTGCAGAAATTGCCCAGATTAGAGGTAGGGATTGGAAACTCTCTCAACTCCGATAGTAGACTTATATCCACCATACCCGTGACCGGGCCATATTACAGTTTCATCGGGCAGAACAAGTAGTTTTTTCTTGATCGACTCAATAAGCTCCTCATGGGAGCCTCCGGGAAAGTCTGTTCTCCCCAACCCATCAACAAAGAGGGTGTCTCCGGTTATAACATCCGGTGCATTATAGAGACACATTCCACCAGGGGTGTGGCCCGGAGTATGTAAAACCTGAAGTTTGACTTCGCCAATCTCGATAATGTCGCCATCTTCTACCTGAATATCGGCCGAAGGCGAAGGTTCCATCCCAAGCATGGTAAAATAGCTCTTCACCTCGGACTTATCGAAAAAAAGTGCATCAGCACTGTGCATTATGATTTTTGCGCCGGTAGCTTCCTGAATTTTCCTGTTACCGCAGACATGATCGGGGTGCCCGTGAGTGGCTATAATATACTCAACGGTTACCCCCATCTTCTCAGCCTCGGCGAGAACCTTATCCTCGTCTCCTCCAGGGTCAATAATTGCTGCCTTTTTCGTCTTTTCACAGGCAACTATGTAACAACAGACAACCATTGATCCTACTATAATCTGCTTTATTATCATGGTAGTATTGTGTCACATTTTAAATGACACTTCCTCTTTTGTCATTCCCGCGCAGGCGGGAGATAGCGTAGACTTCGATCCAGTTTCACAACAAACCCCTCTAGATTCCCGCCTGCGCGGGAATGACGCTAGTGCGACACTTCAGGATTAATATGACAGTAGTATCTCAAAATCAGGAATGCGATGGACAACTGCCCCCACAAGCGCAACCTGAATCACTATCAGACATCGATAAAGTAACCGGAGCGGCAACCGGTGGGATACGTGTCTCAACAGCCGTGATGATCTTACTGAAAGCCTTAGTGGCCGGACTGTCTGCATCTGATGAAAGATACGGTTTGCCATCGTCTCCCGCCATAACAACTTGTGGATCCATAGGGATTTTACCCAGGAAAGGCAATTCCAGCTCGCGGGCAAGATTCTCTCCCCCACCTGATTTAAAAATATCCACAGTTTCATTGCAGTGAGGACAGACAAAGCCTGACATGTTTTCGACAAGACCAACGATATCCACATTAACGGTCTTACAGAAATTTATCGATTTACGAACATCAGCAAGGGCTATATTTTGTGGTGTAGTAACAACTATCGCTTTAACATTTGGAATTGTCTGAGCAACAGAGAGAGGCTCATCGCCTGTTCCCGGAGGGGCATCGATTATCAGATAGTCGAGATCACCCCAATCCATATCAGCAACAAACTGCCTGATGGCCTGAATTTTAAGCGGACCACGCCAGATAATCGCCTCATCTCTATCTCTCATCATATATTCTAAAGAGACCACTTTAAGATTATCGTTATATTTCAGCGGGGGAACAAGTGCATCCGGAGTTTCCGGTGGTTCAACATTTCCTTTTAAATCAAGCATTCGCACAACATCGGGACCATGAATATCGACATCCATAAGGCCAACCTGATGTCCCTTCTTGGCAAGGCCCAGGGCCAGGTTTACAGAAACCGTCGACTTACCAACACCACCCTTGCCACTCATCACCAGAATCTTGTTCTTAATTTTTCCAAGAGACCTGGTTATTGCATTTTCCTGTTGAGCCGCCGCTGCCTGTTGCGCTTCATTGGTGCCACAGGAACTCCCACAAGATTCAGACATTTTAAAACCTCCTAACTAATTGAACATATAATAACATTATTAAAAAGATAATCCTTTTGGACGATTCTCCAATAGTGCTTCTAAAATAGCATCCATTACAGTAATGCCGTTATTAAGAAATGCAATCACTTTCCTACCTGCTGAAATTCCGCTACCTCTATGCCGGATGGGTCGTAAATCGGCCATATTTTGATAAATCTCCACTTACCCTGTTGACACACCTCAAAGGAAATAGTCATCGTTGACTTTTTATTGCTTTCTTTATGAACTATACATAGAATAGGGTGTTTTCATGTCCGCTATTATTACGTGCCCCTATATCAATACTCCTTCCAGGAATAAATCATGCTAGGTTGGTTTAAGAAAAAGTTTAAGAAAGACTCTGCCGGGACCAATGCCCAGGAAAGTGATGTCTTGGCAGAAAAACCGACGGGAGATGAAATCCCTCGTCCTGAACCCGTTGTTGCCGAGCCAGTAGAAGAAAGAGTGCAAGAGGAAGTGAAGCAGGCAGAAGTTGAAAAGGTAACTGAACCATCGCTTTCTCCAGATACAGAGACAACAATTGAGGAACCTGAGGAACCTGAGGAACCTGAGGAACCTGAGGAACCTGAGGAACCTGAGGAACCTGAGGAACCTGAGGAAAGGCTGGCTGATCCTGCCCCTTCCGTCAAGAGAGAAGAAAAGAAAAAATCTCTTTTTGCCCGACTCAGTCAGCGTCTTTCAAAAACCGGATCGACCTTCACCTATCAACTTGACACTCTTTTTCTCGGCAAAAAAGAAATTGATGCAGACTTGCTCGATGGCCTTGAGGAGATTCTTATAACCGCCGATCTCGGGGTTGCGACAACCCAGGAGCTCCTCGAGTATACACGCAGGAGGGTTAAACGTAAGGAGTTGACCGACCCCAACTCACTCAAAGAAGTGTTGAAAGAAAAGATTACCTCTTTTATCGTCGATTCTGAAAAAGATGCCGAACTGGTTATGCCTGATAAAGGTCCCTTTGTCATCATGGTCATAGGTGTCAATGGCGTAGGTAAAACTACCACCATCGGCAAGATTGCCAACAAATTCATTAAATCCGGCAAATCCGTTATACTTGTTGCAGCCGACACCTTCCGCGCTGCCGCAGTCTCACAATTGCAGATATGGGGTGAGCGAAACAACATCCCTGTTATTGCCCATAAAGAAGGTGCAGATCCATCCTCTGTTGCATTTGATGCACTTACTGTTGCCCAGACCAAAGATATTGATGTGGTTCTTGTAGACACAGCAGGAAGACTTCATACCCATGCAAATCTTATGGAGGAGTTAAAAAAAATTAAGCGGGTCATGGGCAAAAAGCTGAAAGGTTCTCCCCATGAGATCCTTCTGGTCATTGATGCCACCACAGGTCAGAACGGAATCAGTCAAGCCAGATTGTTCAACGATGCTGTTGGAGTAACCGGCATTGCCCTGACCAAACTCGACGGCACTTCCAAGGGTGGCATCGTAGCCAATATTTGCAGAGAGATCGAAATCCCTATTCGATTTATAGGAATCGGTGAACAGATGGACGATCTGAGAGATTTTGATGCGGGCGAATTTACAGAGGCACTTTTTCAAAGCCATAATCAAGTTGGAGAAAATGAATGAATTACCAGCGACAACGACAGCCGGGGTGTGGTGGATGCCTGCTCATCGCTCTCCTTATCGTCTTCATTTCAGGAGGGGCTCCCTCCCTCATTAACTTTCTCGGGACTCTCTTATATACTGGAATTGCAGGAATTATACTCTTAGTGGCAATTTTCTGGGGGTTTAGCTACTGGATGCAAAAAAAAGTTGCAACCTACGAACAATCCCAATCTGAGAGCCGCAACAGATTTGTCTGGCTCCTTGTTCACGTATTAATGCATACAGCAAAAATAGATGGACGCATCACCAAAGATGAAATCCAGACAATTCATCGCTTTTTCCAGTACAACCTGCACTACAACCAGACCCAGATGCTCTGGGTAAAAGAAATTATCAAAGAGGCGACCAGTTCTTCTCCGTCCCTGGACTCATTGCTGGAGGAATTTAAATCCACCTTTGCCTACGAGCCACGCCTTATTCTGCTGGAACTTGTTTTTCAGATCCTCTACACCAAAAAGGATGTCCCAGAGGATGAACTGCAGATTGCCCGTCGTATAGCAGCGTATCTGGCAATATCCGCATACGACCAGCGAACCATCGAGGCAAGATTTAAATATGGCCGCCAGTACACAACTGCCCCTGGCAGGGATACAGTGGACCGCCACTATGCGACTCTGGGACTCAACAAGGGTGCAAGCATGGAAGAGATCAAAAAAGCATATCGTAAATTAAGCATGAAATACCATCCGGACAAAGTGCGGCATCTCGGTGAGGAGTTCCAAAAAATTGCTGAAGAGAAAATGAAAGAAATAAACGGTGCATATGAATACTTTAAAAAGAAGTAGAAAAGATCACCAGCTGAAATTGAAGCCGTAATAATATCGATAATTAAAGGAGATGGCGTCGTAAAAAGTCCAATCTACAGCGTTGTAGGTTTTTGACAGACACTTAGCATACCACATGTATAGCCAAGTCCCTGTCAAAAACACTACGCCTCGTATATCGAACTTTTTGACTTAGCCATCTGTAACTTCAAATTGACTTTTTACGAGTTTGTCAAAGGAGATATATAATGTCTATTTCTGAAAAGATGAGACTTTTTGCTGAGAAGTCTTCATGGATAAGGAAGATGTTCGAAGAGGGCGCCAAGATGAAAGCGCAGTATGGGGCTGAGAATGTTTTTGACTTCAGCCTCGGTAACCCTGACGCACCCCCACCTGATCGGTATAATATGGTGATCCGGGAACTTGTCCAGGATGAGAGCCCCGGCGTGCATTCGTATATGCCAAATGGTGGATACCCGTGGGTGCGAGAAGCCATTGCGACCAGAATGTCGGCTGAGCAGAAAATAACAGTCAACCAGGGTGATATGCTCATGACATGCGGAGCGGCCGGAGGGCTGAACGTTGTGATGAAATCACTCCTTGATCCCGGCGATGAAGTATTACTGCTGGCTCCATATTTTGTTGAATATAATTTTTATGTAGATAATCACGGCGGAGTAAGCAGGATTGTTGCAACAGATTCATCGTTCAATCTTGATCTGGCTGCTATCGAGGCGGCAATTACTGAAAAAACAAAAGCAATTATCATTAACTCACCCAATAATCCAACGGGCCAGATCTACTCTGAAGACTCCCTCCACGCCCTCGGTGAATTACTGGAAAAGGCAGGTTCAGAGCATAATTCCACAATCTATATGATTTCCGATGAGCCATATCGAAAAATCATCTTTGATGATCATACCGTGCCATCTATTTTCAGAGCATATAAGAACAGCATCGTCGTTTCATCTTATTCTAAAGATCTGTCCCTTCCGGGAGAGCGTATAGGATATCTCGCTGTTCACCCTCAGATCGAGGATAAAGCAAATCTGGTCAATGCTCTAACTCTTGCCAATAGAATACTCGGCTTTGTCAACGCACCGGCACTTATGCAGCGCGTAGTTGCCGAGCTCCAGGATGTCTCCGTGGACAATTCCATCTATGCTAAAAGAAAAAAGCTGTTCTGCGCTGTTCTTGAGGATGCGGGGTTCACTTTTACTCCCCCGAAAGGTGCCTTCTATATATTCCCGGAAACTCCTATAGCAGACGATGTAAAATTTTGTGCCCTTCTGCAGGAAGAAAACATACTTGCTGTCCCGGGCACCGGCTTTGGCTCACCGGGGCATATCCGTCTGGCCTTCTGCGTCCCCGACGATGTTATCAGCCGTTCAGCTGAAGGTTTCAAAAAAGTGGTCAATAAAGCCAAGTATCTTTAACCCAGATAACTTTTTTGCTTTTAAAAAGCGGGGTAACTCATGGGATATAAACATTCCATCGATTATTTACCCCGCTGGCCGGACTTGTCCTTAAAGATGAGCTGGATGGGAACCTTGTCAAGATCAAGTCCTTCCCTGAATTTGTTAATCAGATACCTCTGGTAGGAAAAATGGATCCCTTTATAACTATTTGTCATCACCACAAACCTCGGTGGGCGGGTACCAATCTGTGAGGTGTAATAGAACTTCAATCGCTTATTCCGGTATATGGGTGGTGAATGAGTTTCTATTGCATCGCGCAGCAGGCGGTTAAGGGCAGAGGTGGGAAAAATTGCCGTATATTGTCTGTAAACCGAACCTATAACTGGAAACAACCGTTTTATTCCATATCCTGTCAGGGCGGAGACATTGAGTATCGGAGCAAAACCGAGAAAAGGCAGGAAACGCCCCACCTCTGACAGCGCATTTTCCTGGCGTTTTTTATCCCCCTGGAGAAGATCCCATTTGTTTACCAGTATTATCAGCCCCCTCCCATGATCCAGAGCATAGCCGATCACCTTGGTATCCTGCTCCGTGATACCCTCCTCAGCATCAAGAAGAACCACGGCAATATCACACTTAGTGAGTGCTGCAAGGGATTTCAAAATACTGAATTTTTCAAGTTTTTCGGTGGTTTTTCCTTTTCTTCGTATCCCCGCTGTATCGATAAGCAG